>JASJGV010000230.1:0-3183 GCA_033791325.1 Desulfobacterales bacterium
GAATTTCGTGCTTCGGATTTTCAATCTTACTATATCAATCAAGCTGCTCTGATAAAGCCCGCAGGATATAGTCATTATTGTGGTGTAAAGGAGAAAGAGATGGGTCCATTAAGCGGCGTAAAAATCATTGAGGTTGGTGGCATCGGACCGGGACCTTTCTGCGGCATGATGCTCTCGGACATGGGTGCGGACATTATCCGTGTGGAAAGAAAAGGTGGGTTGTCACTGTCTGATCCTAAATATGATCTCCTGACCCGAAACCGAAAATCAATCTCCATCAACCTCAGAAACCCGCAAGGGGCGGAGACGCTGCTGAAAATGATAGAGCAGGTGGATGCTCTGCAGGAAGGGTTTCGTCCGGGCGTAATGGAAAAACTGGGTATCGGACCCGATAACTGTCTGAAGCGAAATCCCAGACTCGTTTACGGAAGGATGACCGGCTGGGGCCAGGAAGGCCCCCTTGCACGTGCCGCCGGCCACGACATCAACTACATTGCCCTATCCGGTGCGTTACATTCAATCGGTCGCAAAGATCAATGTCCAGTCCCACCCTTGAACCTTGTGGGAGATTTCGGTGGCGGTGGCATGCTCCTGGCCTTTGGTATGGTCTGCGCGTTGCTCGAAACCCATAAATCAGGACAAGGTCAGGTGGTGGATGCTGCCATGACGGATGGCTCTGCCACACTCATGACCATGATATACGGGCTCAAAGCCGCAGGACTCTGGACAGACAAACCAGGCACCAATCTGCTGGACACCGGTGCGCATTTCTATGACACCTATGAAACTGCAGACAAAAAGTTTATCGCCATCGGTGCCATCGAACCCCAGTTTTACGAACTCCTGTTGAAACTTGCTGAAATCGACGACCCGGATTTTCAGAACCAGCTCGATTTCGCCCAATGGCCTCAGTTGAAAGAAAAGCTTACGATTCTGTTCAAAACCAAAACCCGGGATGCCTGGTGCAAAATCATGGAGGGCAGTGATGTCTGCTTTGCGCCGGTGTTGTCCATGTCCGAAGCACCCGAACATCCTCACAACAAACAGAGAAACACATTTATAGAAAATAACGGCGTGCTCCAGCCGGCCCCTTCCCCCCGATTTTCAAGGACCGCGCCTGAAATTAAGAACCCGCCACCCACCCCCGGGCAGGACACGGAAAGCGTCCTGGCTGATTTCGGCTTCAGCGTTGGGGAGATTGATTCATTAAAATCATCCGAAGTCATCTGACCATGCCTAAGTTGTATGGTTATCCTCAATCCAGCTTTTGACTTCCAAAAAGGGGTGCTTTTCGAAGATGCTGAAATAGGGAAGTTTTTTTATTTTCAGCTTTGAGAAAACAGGCGTATAGATACCGCAAAAAAATTTTGTTAAATTAACCTCGCTATACTGCTCTCCGACGGTCCGAATAAACTCACCGCTAAGCTTGCTAAAATCAAATTGGGATAGCGGTTTCAATGCCGAGGTGTGTTTCAAAACCGCTTTACCGCTTTTACAGAAAGAGCAGTGCCCACAACGCTCCTGTTCAAGAGATTCTCCAAAATATCCGGCCAGTTGTTTGCTGATACATGCATCGCTTCCAAAAAAGCTTATCATCGTGTGAATTCTTTGAATCTCAAGGCGTTCCTTCTTTAAAAACAAAGTAACCATTTTCTCGGCCATGCCATCGACATTAAACGCCTGAGTCAGAATATCGTACACATCAACTGACTGTCTGGACTGGAGCTCAATCCAGTTCTTCTCCTCAAAGTATTCCAGCGCCGCAATTATCCGCTGCCGGTCCGTATCATAGCTGCTCAGGATTGATGGAATATCAACTGTTGTCCATATTTTCCGGGTATGGCAATGATTCATAACCGTGGCAACAAACTGATGTCTTTCTCCGTTGAAACGACTGATGATATCTGACGGACCGGTCATATACCGAAAAGAATATTCGTCAAAATAGCTCAGCTTAGGTCGAATAATTCCTTCCATTGCCAGGTAAACCAGCAATGTTTTCAACGGCAGGATTCTGATATTCAGGTCGTTCGAAAGCCTGGTTTCCTTTATTTCCCAGATAAATCCTCTGTTCTCTTTTATTGCCTGAAGCAATTGACGGATAGAAGACTTCTCCGGTGTATCGCCGTAAATAAAATTCTCTAAAACATGAACGTTTTCCCGGTTGGCCAGCACTTCACAGAAAGCAGAAATTCCATCCCGACCGGAACGTCCGATTTCCTGGCTGTAGTTTTCGATCGATTTGGGCAAATCATAATGAATAATCCGGCGGATGTCCTTTTTGTCGATACCCATTCCAAAAGCAATGGTGGCAACGACACAGTTCAGGGACCCCTTCATGAATTCGTTTTGGATCCATTCCCGCTTCCCGGTTTCCATGCCGGCATGATACGGACGCGCATCTATTTTATTTTGACAAAGATATTCCGCCACCTCTTCGGCCGTTTTCTGCAGGGTAACATATACAATGGTAGGGTCTTTGGGTGCCTTTTTAATTCTTTGAAGCAGCCGGTTCTTTTTTTCAGAATTCTCTGTTGGTGTTATTTGCAAAAAGAGATTTTCCCGATAAAATCCGGTCACAAACATATTTTCTTGGAGAATATTGAATTTCGCGCACATGTCTTTTCTGACCTGCGTGGTTGCCGTCGCGGTAAGCAATAGTGTTTGGTCTATTCCGAATTCTTTTTGATAAGCAGGCAGTTTTAAATATTCCGGTCGGAAATTATGTCCCCATTCAGAGATACAATGGGCTTCGTCAATGACAAAAAGAGAGATGTTCATTTTTTGTAAATGGGAACGAAATCGCTCATTTTTAAACCGTTCCACAGAAATCATTAAAATTTTTAATGCACCGTTCTTGGCGCTTTCGAGAATGGTATTATATTCATTTCTCTCAAGGGTTGAATCCAGACGCGCGGCCGGGATTTTGTTTGCCAGTAAAAAATCGAGCTGGTCCTTCATCAGAGACAACAGGGGAGATACCACCAGGGTCAGGCCAGGCAATAACATCGCCGGCAGTTGATAACAAAGAGATTTTCCGGCACCGGTGGGAAAAATGGCTGCCGCGGATTGACGCGCCAGTACCTTGTTGATGACATCTTCCTGACCTTTGATAAAGCCGTTGAACCCAAAATATTTCTTTAATTGCTGATGCAACATATGATGACCTCTCTAACTGTTTTA
>JASJGV010000231.1:0-4709 GCA_033791325.1 Desulfobacterales bacterium
GTCTTGATATCAAGATTTGCTTGCAAGGCCATTTGGACAACCTGCTGCAGGGACAACGGGGAGGACTTACTCTCCTCGGTTGATACCGCAGTCTGAGACCAGAGCAAGACGATCAAAAGACAAGACAAGCATACTTTGAATAACTTTTTTTCTGACATCATAAAGATACCCCGATTATTGGTGGTATGATTTTAATTTGACCCCATCAAAAATTATTGCTAAAGGGTCCTAAGGTGAAGGAGTGCTGTCTCCAGTTTTCCTTTATCATGGCCTCCACTGAAACCCATTGAATCGCTTCTTCCGTTTTGGTGGAGGTTTTTTTTTACCCGAAAGATGACATTAAATCAACTGTTTCTTGTATTAGCCGCGGTATGGAATCGTTTGGTTTTCAATCCGGAAACAGGTAAGGAGAATCCAACAATGAAAAATGAGCTCATGGACCTTCTGTGTAAAAAATCTTTCAAGTATCATGATGAACCTGTTTTTAAGCTGGCTTCCGGCCAGATGAGCCGGTATTATATTAACTGTAGACCGGTAACACTTGATTCCCGCGGCCTGTTTCTCGTGGGACATCTGATGTTTCAGGCTATTAAGGATCTTGATGTGAAAGGTATCGGGGGGTTAACCTTTGGCGCTGACCCGATAGCGGTGGCTACCGCCTATACATCCGAGCTTAAAGGAAAACCCGTTAAGGCTTTTTCTATTCGAAAAAACCAGAAAAAGCACGGGGTTATCCAGTGGATTGAGGGTGACTTGAACCCTGGTGACCGGGTCGTTATCATCGATGACGTTGCAACGACGGGTGGTTCGACCATCAAGGCGATTGAACGGGCTGCATCAGAGGGACTGGATGTCATCAAAGCCGTTATTCTGGTAGACAGACAGGAAGGTGGTATCGAGAATATACGCAAGCATGTGCCGGACGTGTCCGCGGTCATATTGCGTGATGAGTTGATCCGGCACCGGGAAACTACGAAATAATAGCAGTTTATTGAAAGAAATAGATCTATCAGGGAATATATGTGGCGCAGGCATCTTCGGATTCCCAGGTACGGACGCGGGAAACACGAATTCCCGGATCAGAGATTCTTTCCTGCATCGACTCGGCAATGTGCCTGGCAATGTTTTCTGAGGAAGAATTTTTACCCTGAAAGCACTCTAAGTCGTTAAGAAATGTGTGGTCCAGGGTCTTGACGATATCTTTCAGGTGTTTTTTAATTTCGCCGAAATCAATCACCACGCCAGCATCGTTCAATTTTTCACCGGCAATAAAGACTTCAATCTTCCAGTTATGTCCGTGTAGATTTTCACATTTTTTTGCGACCATCTCTAATTGATGGGCTGCAGCAAAGTGGTCAACAACTTATAATTCATACATGAGTGTCACCATTCAATTCTAATGGGTTGCGCTTTCCGGCTCTCCCTTGAATAAATTTTTTATTTTATTGGAGATTTTATTGGATTCCAGTTTTGCGAATTCTTTTAAAAGCTTTTCCTGTTTTTTATTCAGGTTGGTGGGGGTTTTCATGGATACCTGAATGATCTGATCACCACGTCTGCCGTTTCTCAGGGAAGCGATGCCTTCTCCTGAAAAACGAAAAATATCGCCAGGTTGCGTACCCTTTGGTATCTTTAAGGTTTTTTTACTGACCAGTGTCGGTATTTCTATTTCATCTCCCAATGCTGCCTGTACAAAGGAGATGGGGATCTCGCATATCAGATCTGAATTGTTTCTGGCAAAGAAATCATGCGATTCGACATGGATGAAAATATAGAGATCGCCTGGACGGCCTCCGTTGCCTCCTGCTTCACCTTCACCATTTAAACGAAGCCTGCTGCCGGTATCAACACCTCCCGGAATTTTGACGGAGACGGTTTTCTTGATTTTCAGATGGCCGGACCCCCTGCAGTTTTTACAAGGGGACGAGATGGCCTGCCCACTCCCGCCGCATTGTGAGCAGGTAGTTCTGACGGTGAAAAAACCCTGGCTTCTAGATACCTGCCCCAGTCCGTTACACTGTTCGCATGTTTCCGGATAGGTTCCCGGTTCACTGGCACTTCCTTCACAAACCGAACAGGTTTCCAATTTTTCTACGTCAACGGTCGTTTCCGTGCCGAATGCTGCATCCATGAAAGAAAGACCGAGATCGTAGCGGAGGTCATTACCCCTCCGGGACCTGCTGTGTCCGGAACGCTGGCCTGAACCAAAGCCGAAAAAATCCTCAAAAATATCACCAAAGCTCGAAAAAATATCTTCAAATCCGCCAAAACCTGAAAATCCGGATCCCTCCAGGCCTTGATGGCCGTATTGATCATAGATTTTTCGTTTTTGGTCGTCCCGGAGGACGGCATAGGCCTCTGCGGCCTCCTTGAAACTTTCTTCGGCATTTTTATTCCCCGGATTCTTGTCCGGGTGGAATTTTATTGCCTGCTTTCGATAGGCTGTCTTGATCTCCGCTTCTAAAGCGTTTCGGTCGACGTCTAAAATTTCGTAGTAATCTCTCTTGTTCTGCATGGATAACCTGTTTGATGAATGGAATATGACCGTAACAATTGGCCATAAAAATAATGCAGTATGACGTCTTGTCAATGCATGATGGTTACTTCGGAAAGGATTCGGGGTGCAGAAGCGATATAACCGGTATCAAGAGGAATGCTATAGGGAAAACCTGCTTTCCCCCAAGGTTGCATAAACAACGACAGCTTCACCCGTGACGCCTTGGCTCTGAAGCCCTCCGGCTTTTGCAACATTGGGGTTTAGTCGACAAAAGATCTTCGGAAACGTGTATCTTTTTGCCACTTGGTGTCGTCTCTATTAGGATATTCAATGTTATAGTGAAGTCCGCGGCTTTCTTTCCGGTAGGAAGCACATTTGATGATCAATTCTGCAACGGTTGCGATATTCCTGAGTTCTACCAGACCGGATTCAACCTTAAAATTCCAATAATATTCCTGGATCTCGTTTTGAATGATATCGATTCGCCGCTTTGCTCTGGCAAGGCGTTTGTTGGAGCGGACAATACCAACATAATTCCACATGAGTCGTCTGATTTCGTCCCAGTTGTGAGAAACCATAATGACTTCGTCGCTGTCGGTTGTGCCTGTGTCATCCCAATCTGGGACCTCCGGTAGTGATTTGAATTTACCTTCTTTGAGGTCCTTAACGGCCTGTATGGATGCATTGGTGGCATAGACAACCGCCTCGATCAATGAGTTGCTGGCAAGCCTGTTTGCACCATGAAGCCCGGTACAGGCGGTTTCTCCGATGGCATAAAGATTCTGGATATCGGTTCTGGCAAAAAGGTCGGTGGCGATTCCACCACACATATAGTGCTCTGCGGGAACCACTGGAAGCGGCTCTTTTGTCATGTCATATCCAAAGCTTAAGCATTTCTGGTAGATGTTCGGAAAGCGGTTGCGAACAAAATCAGAATCTTGGTGGGAAATATCTAAAAACACGGAATCATCGCCGCTTTTTTTCAATTCTCTATCAATGGCACGGGCAACGACATCTCTGCATGCAAGATCTTTTTGTGGGTCGTATTTCTGCATGAAAGGATTCCCATGCTCGTCAATTAAAAGACCCCCCTCTCCCCGAACGGCTTCAGAGACAAGAAAATTTTTTGCATCCGGGTGATAAAGACAGGTTGGGTGAAACTGGACAAATTCCAGGTTTGCCAGGGTCGCACCGGCACGGTATGCCATGGCGATGCCATCCCCGGTAGCCACATCCGGGTTACTGGTGTAAAGATACACCTTTCCGACACCACCGGTGGCGAGCAGCGTGATGTTGGCGCTGAACGAAAGCACACGACCCGTTTTTCTGTCGAGGACATAGGCGCCGCCGCAGTAATCTTCATGCGCGGTGGTAATAAGACCTCTTTTCATACTCGTTGATAGAGTGATGAGATCGATAGCAATGTGATTTTCAAATAATGTTATGTTATCAATACGTTGTAGGTGTGAGACAAGAACGCGTTCAATTTCTTTGCCTGTCATGTCTTCAGCGTGGACGATTCTGTTCTGAGAATGACCCCCTTCGCGACCTAAATCGAGCTGGTTTGGTACGTCATGATGGTGCGGTTGTTTTCTAACATTGAATTTAACACCGAGTTGAATCAGTTCATTGATGCGGTCTGGTCCGTTCTTAACCACGGTTTCAACGACATCCGGGCGACACAGACCGTCCCCTGAGGCCAGGGTGTCCTTGATGTGAAGGTCAAAGGAGTCAAGTTCATCAAAAACAGATGCAATACCCCCTTGAGCACGGCTGGTATTGCTGTCCATTACTTTTTTTTTCGTGATAACTGCGACGGATCCGAATTTAGCAACTTTCAGGGCAAAGGTCAGGCCTGCGATACCACTGCCGATGACCAGGAAATCATAAGAGTTTTTCATTCAACATCTCGTTTTTCTGTAGTTTTTTATGCCTCTGTCACAACAGGGATGAATGCTGTTTTTGTTTTCTTGAGCTGAAACCTATGATGAAGCCGAACAGGAGAACCCCGGCACCGGCCAGAAACCACCGTATGTATTGTTTTTTCAACGTGCTGGTCAAGTCTTGATCGAGTGCATTGGCTTTCTGTGTCTGCGTTGAGAGTCGTTTAACGGTCTTATAGTGCCTGGCGTTGAGTTACAGGAAACCAACGGCCACTTTTTTAAGCATTTAATAAGAATGTTTTGTCTTTAACAGCAACTGTCGGGTCTTC
>JASJGV010000232.1:0-9450 GCA_033791325.1 Desulfobacterales bacterium
CTGTACTCCGGGCATCCATATACACAAGCCGAGGTCTTCATATCCAGGGTGGACATGCCAAACCCTGAAATAATCGGCGCACCTTTGGTCCTCAGCTGGTGGAGAACAATACCGCTCAAAGCCTCTGCATTTCCCACGGTAACTGCACCAGCCAGGGTCACCGGTGCGCTGGCTCCGGACATCATCCCGGGTGTATAGTTCACCGGCACCCCGTTGTCTGCACAGAAAAACAGTTTCTTGATGGCGCCCGAGGAGTGGAGCAGCGGCGTCAGGGGTTCCGCATAATGAATATGAATCGGCCTCTCCCTCAAGGCTTCCTTGCCGCCCACAACGGCCGCAGCCATTTCATTGATAATGGCAATGTCCTCTGTTCCGGCGGCGGTATAGAAAATCGGCTTGATGGAGTTCTCCAACTGGGTCTTGAAGGAGTCGATATACATCAGATTGGTGGGTGAGTCATAGGGCAAGGCATAGGAACCCAGAAAATCGATCTCTTCAAGAGAATCGGCTACTCTGGCTGCATTGGCCACATCAGACAACCTCGATTCTCTCAGCAGTCCTGAAGTCAGGTCATAGGTCTTGATCAAATCCGTTCCCATCCCGAAATAGGTCTTATTACCTTCCAGCAGCATGGCTTCCTGACCCAAGCGATTATAGATGGTAATCCGTGAGGGCGCACTGCGAATACAGTCTTCAACCAGCCAGTTGGGAATCTGGACAATATTGTCAGGCTTTATACGGCATCCGGCATCAGCCATCATGTCCAGGGCCTCCTGATGCATCACCTTGACCCCGATCGTTTCCAGAAGCTCCAGGGTGGCACAGTGAATATGTTTGATCTGCTCCTGGGTAAGTACACGATAGGTCGGAAGACATTGAGATTTAAAACCTGTATTCATTACCATCTGTTTCTCCTTAAAGTTCAATCGGTCATCTATTAGGGCCTGGATGACACATGTTGCATCATACCACCAAAATCAATTCTCCCCATCTGTTCCATGACTTCGGGGGGACCGATAAAAACGATCTGATTCATTAGCGAGGCCATGCGTTCTTTCTGAACAATTTCCTTAAATTGACCGCGCCCCATTACCCAGTTGAACAAATAGACACCCGTGCTGGTTTCAAAGACACCTTTGGCCCTGACCATATCATCCGGAATCAGCTTCATCATTTCTTCGAACTGCCTGCAATGCATGCCCTTCCAGACAAAGGAACCAGACACCAGACGATCCGGCGGTGTCATGGACCCGGCTGGATCTTGCAGAAGCTTGTCGATAGCAGCTTCAAGCGCCTCCTCTGATACAGGTTTTACTTGCCGGATGTCTTGGATTTCAGATGCTATGACTTCCGGCAGAAATTTTCCCAAGGGTATATCAGCATAGGTGGTTTCAAAAAAATCAGGGCCTGGATGATGTTTCCTGACAATCTGCTTTACCTTTTGAATGATCTTGTCATCTGCCTCATCTATCTTGTTGATGATAAAAACCGTGGCCGATTCCAGCTGCTTTTCAACCGAGGTAAAAGTGTCATAGGCATCTTTGAAATTAGCGGCATCGATGAGACAGAACTGCTCTATTAAATGAAAACGGTCCTGAAAAAGTGACAATTTGAGATCTCGTTTCAAGTCGGAGGGGTTGGCAACACCGGTCGCTTCAATGATTAAAACATCCGGTTGGATTTTCTGGGCGATATTCATCAGGCCTTTGATAAAATCGGTTTTGACACACACACAGAAGATGGACCCCTTGCTGATTTCCAGCATGGATAGATCATCATTTTCAACCAGCGAACCGTCTACCCCCATATCACCGAACTCGTTCATGAGAATCATGAGTTTTCGATCACTCGGAAAACCCTGGATGACCCGATTCAGGAATGTGGTCTTGCCACTTCCTAAAAATCCACTGATTAGATAAACTGCTGTTGTACCGGGCATCTCTAAGTTCCCTTTAATAATTCTATGATCTGATCGGGCGTCAGTACACGACTCGTTGAGACAACCGTTCCATCCATGACCAGGGCCGGCGTACTGAAAACACCCATCTTGATAAAGGTATCGATGTCCTTTTTCTTCTCAACTTTAATTCTCTCTGTCAACCCAGTCTGTTCAAGCGCTTTAAGAACGTTGTCATATAGATCGTCACAGTTTTTACAGCCGGGTCCAAGGACCTCTATGAGTTTATTTTTCATCGCACCCTCTCTGCTTACGACCGAAGCATTGCAGAATTTTCTCGATCAGTTCATCCTGATCTGGAATCAGTGATTCGTACACCACATTGCCATCAATGGCGATGCTGGGCAGCTTCCTGACCTTGGCTGTCTTGAAATGTTTGCGGGCTTCCGTGGTTTGCATATCCCACTCCAGCACCTCGATCATCGCATGTATTTCCTCTGGCAAGTCCCTTACCGATTTCGCCATATAGACGCAGGACGCTCACTGACGAAAATCACTCACGAACACTTCAACAATAACTTTTTGCTGCATGTCCATTATTACCCTGGTATTTTTGTATTGCCTGTATCGACAGCGGCTTTTATATGTTTTTACGGCATCAGAATCGCTTCGATAGCCTCTTCCAATTCATCCCTTGAGGGTATTGCATCGAAATATAGCTCCCCGTCCATAAACAAAGAAGGAATGGGCGCCAGTCGATAATTTTTATAGACACCCGTTTCACCGAATAAGGAACAGGAAAGGTCCAGGAAACGCTTCTTGCCTTCTTCCGTTAAGATATCAACCCTGCTGTAGGTCACCCTGTCGTTATAGGTGGACAACACGTCCTGTACAGCCGCTTCCATATAGGTGCAGGATATACACGACTTTCCCTTAAACGTGGTCTCTATGTGAAGGGTTTGTTTCATCATGTTTGCTCTACTACGGCCGTTTGTCTGCAGATCCGGCACAAGCGCAGCGTCCCCGGCTCAACACCAAACATTTTGACCTGATTTTCCGAATACGAAATAAACCTGTCTGCACCCAGTATTTCTCCACAATTATTGCAGGTTGCCAGTTTGTCCTGACAGAGGGTCATGCCGCAAAGGCTCAGAACAGACTGACCATTTTCATGTTTCAGCGTCAAAGCGCCGGTGGAACAACTGTTGGCACAGGCGCCACAAAGAATACATTTTTCGTCGGTCACATTGAAATCTGTCGGACCGGGGGTCTCGCTGTCAACATAACCAAGACAAAGCGCCTCAAAACCCAACTTCTCGCGACAGGCATCCACACACCTGCCGCACCGGATACACACGTCACACCTGAGGCACCGTAATGCTTCCGCCCTTGCCGTCTCCGGTAAAAGTGTCAATTCCACCTGTTCAAAACTTGTTTTCCTTTTCTCCAAATCAAGCAGGGGAACCATTGGCCTTGTTAAAGATATTTTCTGGGTCGCCGTGGTTTCAAGAAAAGGGGTTTGCTTTCTTCGAGCTGCAAGATGTCGTGTTTTCAGCATGGGCAAGCCCTGAAAACATCGATGGATATTATCCGCAGCTATTTTTCCAGCAGCAATAGCCTCTATAATGGTTGCCGGGCCCGTAACGGCATCGCCGCCTGCAAAAACGCTTTTATCCCCTGTCTGCCCTGTCAAAGGGTCTGCCTTGATCCTACTATGCTCTGTCCATATCAGGTTTTTAAAAGCTGAAAACCCTTCCCGATCTGATCGCTGTCCTATGGCATGGATGATAGCATCGGTCTCAAATTCATGCACGCTTCCCTTTATGGGAATCGGTCTTTGCCGGCCACTTTCATCAGCCTCTCCGAGTCTGGCGTCAATACAACGCATAGCGGACACATTACCCTGACGACCCATTACCTCGACAGGTATTTTTAAAAAGGAAAACCGTACACCCTCCTGCTCTGCCATGGCGACTTCCTCTGCCAGTGCCGGCATTTCATTTCGGGTCCTCCGATACAGGATGTTGACATCATTACAACCCATGCGCAGGGCTGTTCGCGCAGCATCCAGAGCTACATTGCCTCCCCCGACAACGATAACACGGGGACCTGTTGATGGCGCACGCCCAAGAGAAGCATGATGCAAATAAGTAATGGCATCCATGACCTGCGGGAAATCGGTTTCGCCCTTTATTCCCATCTGCAGTCCTTTTTGGGCACCGGTTGCGACATAGAAGGATTCAAACCCCTCCTGTATCAAATCTTCAACCGTAATATCCTTGCCTAAACGTGTGTTGAACCGAAAGACAACACCCAGATTCTGAATCAAAGATATTTCTCGCTCCAGAACCGAAAGAGGAAGCCGGTATCTGGGTATTCCCACACGCATCATTCCACCGGCATACGGCAGCGCTTCGATAACGGTCACACCATAACCCTTCAGGGATAAAAAATAGGCTGCACTAAGTCCGGATGGCCCGGCACCCACAACACATACATTTTGATTGTTGCCCCTTGCTTTGGCGGGGTTTTGAAACCCGTTTGTTCCCAGAACGATTTGGGAGGCAAATGCTTTAAGGGTATTGATAGCCACAGGTGTATCAATCTTTTTTCTCACGCAGGCAGCTTCACAGGGATGTGTACAAACCAGGCCACACACCCAGGGGAAAGGGTTGACTTCCCGAATCAACGATATCGCTTCACGATCTTTACCCTGTCCTATCAGGGTTACATAGCTTGCGACATCGATTCCAGCGGGGCATGCGCATTGACAGGGTGCCGGAGAAAGAAATTCGCAGTCACCGGTGAGACAGATATGATCTCTGATGTGAGCTTCAATATAGTAGCCTTCTGACAGCAGGACCTTTGCAATGGTTTTACCAAACGATGCGGCGGTTTCATTTTGTGAGGATGCCAGATATTCCCCCATGGAGGCCACGATATCCAGGTCTTGGGGGACCGCTTTGCCAAGAGAGATTTTTTCCAGAGCAGCAGACAGTGAAAAGGTCGCTTTTTTTAAATGGGGTGCAATGAGCGTTTGTGACAAACAGGTGCATTCCGTCCGCAATCGGGACACCGGGCATGCTTGACTATTTCTCGTCTCGGCACTCACCTCATTCACACCCATACCATTTAAATATCGGAACGCAGATTCTTACCGGAGCCTGCTTTATCCAGGTTTTCTTTTATGTTGTCAAAATCAAAACCTTCATCACGCAGCGCTAAAACACGTTCTCTCAACGTATCGCTGCCGGCTCGCTCTGCCAGTGCATCAATCAATTCTTCATACTGGGGGATCATGCTTTGAAACACCAAATCTTCTTCGATGCATATGGTGGGCAGCACCTTTCCTTTGAGCCTGGTAAACATGTCGATGCCCGCTTTTGACTTGATGGACCACTCTTTGTATTCGATCACCTGCTGCACATCCACCGGCAATGCAGCAATTGATTCCATCATATATCCACATGCCGCGCACTGTACACTGTCAAGGGTAAGAACGTCTATGCGTATTTTTTTTTCCATTGTTCTCGATCTCCTTTTGAGCAAAGAAGTCAAAATCTAATAAAGCGCTAAATTGTTTTAATGCTGGAGAACGAATGAACATCGACGTCCAACATCAAAGTTTGAATTTGAAAAGATGAAGAAACAGAAATAATTCGGTATGGTTTTTTTCATTCGACATTGGGCGTTCGATGTTCGATGTTGGACGTTCATCTTTATAAAATCATCATTGTAAAGATTCTGTATCCTAGCTCCTGATTCTTTCTCAGACTCATTCCGGCAGGACAAAATGTCTCCGCCCATCGCGTAGCGAGATTTGCAACTGCTTCAAAGGAATAGGTTTTTAGTTATGGAAATAGATTTAACTATACTTCCGGGTACCTGGGATAGTGCTCTTGGTAGAATTCCCTGGCTTCATACGCCTGGATCAGATGTTCCGCCGGAACATCGTAGGGGATATCTCAGCCGGGTGCAAATGTATATCCCCGGGTGCCGCCCGCCGCGAGACTTATCAGGGCATCTTCTCTGGGTGACAGGAGTCCCAGGCTGAGTGCAAGGGTCAGCTTTAAATTGCCACCAAAACCTTTGCCATATTTCATCGCAACATCACGAATGAAATTCATATTCAACTGTTCATCAATAGCAAATCCATGTGTTCCTACCTTGCAGACATCTTCGATGACCTTGGTGCAGTCTCCGCAGATAAAAAAGCTGGAGGTCTTACCGGCATCATGTATGGCTGCAACAGCCTCCTGGCAATTGGGCGTAACAAATTCCTGAAAAGTCTCGGGTCGGATCTGAGACGCTACCGGATCCACGATGGCAATGATGTCACACCCCATTTGCGCATAAAACCGGGTAGACTCGGCACAAAGTTTCCCTGCATACGCTATAACGGCATGGGCAAAGTCCTTCTTTTTTTTCACGGCCGTAAATATCCGTACACCGGCCAGATGAGATGCCAGCGTCAGGGGCCCGGTCACCAGGCCGAGCATGGCACAGTCCATTTCATCAAGTTGTGGTTTTACTTTGGCTGCCGCCTCGAAAATAATCGGCCACCTACCGGACGTTTTTGTAAACATCCCCAATCCGAGTTCTTCCGGTGTCTGCTTCTCACAGGGATGGGTCCTCACCGAAGGCACATTGTCTTCCCAGTATTCCAGTTCGCATCCAATGGATTCCGCTTCTATGGAAAGATCGAACATGAGGGGGATACCGTCCGCGTGATAAGTTTTGGCGGCTTGAACCACACCCCGGGCAAGAATATCAGGGTCTTTGAAATATCGGTCTGCCCGTTCGTTGATTAGATACGCGCAGTTGACACCGGCATAAGGGACCCAGGGGGCTTTCTCCGTCCTTTTTCCCCTTGTGGCGTCGATGAGCATTTGTTTGGCCATGAGTTGACTCCTTTATGATTATTTCGATCTAAACTGACAGTGCTTCATCTCGCATTGCAGGCATTTGCTGCCCGAAGGTTTCCGCTGCACGGTATCACTGTATACGACAAATCCGGAAATGGATTTGGCCGGCTGCATGATAAACGCTTCATTCAAATACACACCAGCGGAGTCCTCTTTCAACAAGTCGAATAACAGGGCTTGGCTTTCCAGGGAAATTCCGTTCAATCCCGGTCCCAAGCGACATCCTGTGAATAGGTCCAGTTGCCGCGAGTGCATTTCCAGCATGTCATTGCATATCAACCCCATGGCATCCAGCATGGCTGTACCAACGGAATCCATCAGCAAGGATTGGTATATATTGTTGCTGGATGCTAATTCACTGCAACTTGTCTCAAGGGCACTGCCCAGGCTGGCTACATAAACAGCGAAATATCGGGCATGACCATCTGTGCTGTCAGGAAGAATCTCTTTATAGACATCCTCGGTCAGCACGATTCCACATTCTTCCTCAAATTTATCCATGGGAATCGCCCGATAACAGATAATCGGGTCCACCATCCCAAGGGCCTGCTGTATCCCCTGGTATACCCGTTGATGTGTCTCCGAGGTCATTTGATATTTCGGCCCCCCGAAATAGCGGGCAACCGCCTCGGGTGTCGGCCTGATATCTTCCGGGTCGATCTCAATTCTCTTCGTCGATGAATTGCCAGCTTTGAACATATTATTGAATTGTGTTCTTTTCAGCATAACAATCCCTGCAGAAACCCCTTTTCACTGTCGCCAAAAAATATTCAGTCACCGGAACACAAAATTATTTGGCCAGACATGAACAATCACATGCCTTTTCTTTAATAAAGCGGCACAGCCGCGTCTTATAAAATCGCACAGCGATTTTATTTTAGTAGGGAAATTCAATTCCCATATCTGCGATTTCATCTTTTATCCTGCGGAACATATCGTAATGCTCCTGAGTCGGCACCGCTTTGGCAACGTCGTAGCATTCATGATACTCACTACCGATGGGTGCTTCCGCAGCCTGGTCTTCGTATTTTGCCAATAATTTGTTTGCAATATCATTGACCTCGGCCCGGGATAAACCCTGGCGTGCCACGGCATGACCGACCTCCATGCCGATTCTGGCTTCCAATGGTGTTGCACGATTCTTATATTTATTGCGGGTCGAAGCCATCTCCCACAAATGCCATCCGCTTACTGTCGACACCATGGCGTGAACGGCGGTTTCCCGGAAGAGCATTTCCGTCATGGGACCGGCATTGGCGAACCCGTTGGAGGTATGCAGCAGTTTGCTGTTTCTGGCCAGTGCCTGCCCGGCCATGGCAATGGGCCACAGCAGTTCACGGGTTGTATTGGATCCGTAGTTCAGGTGAAAAGGAAAGTGCTGATTGAAAATAGCACCGTGAATCACCAGACCGATAAGGCTGTAGGCAACCGTCGTCACAGCCGTTCCCTCGGAGCCGCCACACCACCCACCATAAATCGCTCCGGTCAGGTTACCGGTAAAACAGCCATACTGGGCATAATGGAGAGAGCGATTGAGAAGTGTGTCGGCAGTCTTGAATTCTGTCAGTGAACCGACAAGACGTGCATCTGATTTTTGAACGCCCCACTCTTCGTTCGATACGGCAATTTGGCCGCTGTCATGCTCCGCTGTGCCCACGGCAACCATAAATGTTCCCGGGCGCCCCAGCAGTCTTGCTGCCAGTTTCTGATTGGTAATGTGTTGAATACAGCCACTGATTTCAGTGGGACCTGAAGATTCGATAAGATGACCAAATGTCTCTTCCAGGATCGGCCCGCAAATACCGTCCAGGAGCGGTTCCTTGAGATAGGCCATACAGATGGACTGGTGGTACTGCTCGTCACAGGTGATGTCCGGGCTCATGATACAGAATGGCGGATCCATATCTTCAATCTGGCGGTGCTTCCACAGCACTGCGTCCTTTCCGGCGCCTACCCAATACTGATCATGGGCCATATAGAGTGCTTCCCGAATCTCCTCATCGGTGACCTGGATCAGCCGGTGGGAATCGGTGTTGTAATATCCCACTTCCCGGAACAACTCCCAGGCAGCCTGCCAGATCCTGTCAGCCATGGCATCGTCTGTGGGACACGGGTTTTTAGGATCGTATTTGATTTCATATTTCTTGATAAGTTTTTTAAGGATCGGTGTAAAATGTTTGGGGAGAAAATCATCCTCATCCATAAAGGGACCGGTCTGGGATCGTTCAAGAATTTCCCAGTGCCTGTAGGCTGTTGTCATTGGTATCCTCCTAATATTTCCTGGTAATTACTCTGGGTATTTATTCTATGGTTATTCTTCTATTTCATTTGGCAAAAGGGTCCGAGGGGTCCAGGATTCGAGGGTTCAAGTGTTTGTATTCCGGAAATCTGTTTAATATTTAGGTTTCCAGTTTTATCAAATGCTTAACTCTTAAAAATACTTAAGTGTTAAGCGTTGATGCTTCATTTTGTGTCACTTGAATCCTGGACCTCTGGGATCCTTGAATCCTAAATTTGATTCAACGCGTTTATCGTTGAATCAAATTTACTAAAAGATCCGGCGCACTCTTGGCATCCTTGCAGTAAAGGTCGGCACCGATCTGATCGGCCCACATCTGGGAGGTGGGG
>JASJGV010000233.1:0-4393 GCA_033791325.1 Desulfobacterales bacterium
TCATGGCGACTTCCTTTCAATATGTTTTGATATTATAACCAATCACGAAAACGCGAAAAACTTCATGGTCTTTTTTGTGTTTTCGTTCTTTCGTGATTTCGTGATATAAAAGCATTGTCTTTCCCCCGACAAACCCGGATAACACCTAATCTCAACCGCTTTGTTTAGCCTAGACGCGAATTGATTAGGGCTTTCATTATTATGACCATGCCAAAAGAGGTTGTCAAAGATAAATTTTAACCACCTTAAGCAATACAGATATTTATTTTTTAACACTCAATTGATCTGACAAAAATTCCCGGGTCCTGTTTTCCACCTTGCTGGAAACAACCGGGTCTACCCAGACAACCTCCCTGTCGGCATTAAACCATGTCATCTGGCGTTTGGCATATCGCCGGGTGTCCCGTTTCAAGGTCCGGATGGTTTCCGGCCAATCCAGACGCCCGTCCAAAAAATCGAGCATATGGCGATAACCGATGGACTGCATGGATTTCAATTCACCTGAATACCCGGATTCCCGTAAGCGCCTGACTTCATCCAGAAGACCCGCATGAATCATCGCGTCAACACGCCCATCGATGCGGTCGTAAAGCTGGTCCCGTTCCATATGCAGACCGAATTTTAGTGTCGTCATTCTGCTTTCTTGAAACCGGTGCCGTTGTTGATAATCGGAAATCGGTAACCCCGATGTTTCATACACTTCCAGGGCGCGCAGGATGCGATACCTATCATTGATGTGCAATTTTCGCGCAGTTACGGGATCGACCTGTTCCAGGCGTTCAAAAAGGGTCGCTGCCCCTTCTTTTTCGGCCACCTGCTTCAACCGGATCCGAACCTCTTTGTCCACAGGTTTGGCATCAAACAGGCCATAAATCAGAGACTTGATATAGAGACCCGTACCACCCACCACGAACGGCAATACCTGCCGTGCCTGCAAGGCCATTACAATGGGAAGCGACAGGGTGGCGTAGCTTTCCGCGTCAAACGGTTCGTCCGGGTCTACAATATCCACCATGTGATGGCGAACCACCGACCGTTCCGCCGGGGTTGGCTTGGCTGTGCCGATATCCATGTGCCGGTATATCTGCATGGAGTCCGCACCGATAATTTCTCCCTGGAACGACTTTGCCAATTCCACGGCAAAAGATGTCTTACCGATTCCAGTCGGGCCACAGATGATAATTGCCTTGGGCTTTGGCTGCTTAGATTGCATCAAAATCGTCTCGTTTCCATGTCGAGCCACACCTGTTTGAAATTTATTCAAAATAATAGTATATAAAGGATAAGAGTCAGGGTCAAGGATCCAAACCATAAGCGATAGGCCTTAAGCTATAAGCTTTAAGGCGCTTACAGCTTAGAGTTTATAGCTAATTGTAAATAATAAACCGGAGAATTTCATGAAAATAGCCGTCGTCGGGGGTGGCACAAAATGCGCCCAGTTATTGAACCTCATCGATCAGCATACTTTTGAAAAAATTCATCCCAAGGTCGTTGCGGTGGCAGACCTGAAAACCGATGCCCCCGGTCTGCTTCTTGCGAAAGAAAAGGGGCTCTTCACCACCACCGACTATAACGACCTATTTTCCCGTGACGATATTGATCTCATCATAGAACTCACCGGCAACCCGGATATTATCTATGATATCCTGAAAAAAAAGGGATCGGATGTCCGCGTCATCTCCACGCGAACCGCTCAGCTTTTCTGGGAAATCGCACGCGTTTCGAACATGCAGAAAAAAACCAGTCAGGAGCTTTACGAGGCCAACGCTCTTTACAAAACAATGATCAACGAACTGATCCAGGAAGATGTTCTCGTCATCGGACACGATTACCGTATCATCGACGTCAACAATACTGTCCTGAACCGGCTGGGACTGAAAAGAGAAGAGGTGATCGGCAAATACTGTTACGAGATTACCCATCGCCAGAATTTTCCATGTACCGGAAAACAGCACCCCTGCCCCTTGTTAAAAACCATGGAAACCATCGAGCCCTCCCAGACCACCCACGTTCATCTGGACAAAGACGACAAGAAAGTATACTATTCTATCTCTACCTATCCGCTGATAGAAGATGGCGACATTTTCGGCGTGGTCGAGATATCAAGAGATATCACCGGTGAAATAAATGTTCAGAAGTCCATGATGAAGCAAGAAAAACTGGCTTCCATCGGGCGTCTTTCGGCGGGTGTCGCCCACGAAATCAATAACCCTCTCACCACCATCTTAACAACGTCCATGCTGCTTCAGGAAGAGACCCAACCCGAAGACCCCATGTATGCGGAATTGGATACCATTGCCAAAGAAACCCTTAGATGCAGAAAGATTGTCACCAGTCTACTCGATTTTGCCCGACAGACCAAACCGGACAAGAAAGAGCACAATCTCAACGACATCGTCAGGGAAAGTCTTCTACTGGCAAAAAAACAAGCGGCTTTCAAGGATGTGGCCGTAGAACAGGATCTGGCGTCTAATCTGCCGCTTGTTTTCGTGGACAAGGGTCAGATTCAGCAATCGCTTATCAACCTTGTGTTAAATGCCATCGCGGCCACGGCCGCCGGTGGTTATGTGCGCGTCCTCACCCGGCATGTTCCTCAAAACCGTGAAATTAACGTGGCTGTGACCGACAACGGAGCGGGCATTTCCGAAAACAACCTGTTGAAAATATTTGACCCGTTCTTTACAACCAAGGATGATGGCAGCGGCCTCGGGCTGGCCATTACACACGGCATCATCGAGCAGCACAGTGGATCCATCGAGGCCGAAAGCAGACTCGGGCATGGAACGACCTTTACCATCAAACTCCCCCTGGCAAAGGACGAAGTTCATGAGCGCTGAACAACAGCGAATCCTCATTGTGGACGATGAACCGAACATTTGCCATAGCTGCGTCAAAATCCTCTCGAAACAAGGCCATAGTGTCCATTACGCATTAAATGGATATGATGCATTGAAAATGATGGCGGATGAACCGTTTTGTGTCATCGTTACCGACCTCAAGATGAGCCGCCTGGGTGGCATGGAGCTACTTCACCGGGTCAAAGAAACCTATCCGGATACCCACGTCATCGTCATCACCGGGTATGCCAGCGTGGCTTCGGCCGTGGAAGTGATGAAAATGGGAGCCTATGACTATCTCCCCAAACCCTTTACACCCCATGAACTCCGGGCAGTTGTGCACCAGGCCTTAACAGACATTGAGTTACGGCAACAGAACAAAAACCTGCAAAACCAGACCCGTCAAAAAAAAATTACCTCCCACCAGCTTATCGGCAGCAGCCCCAAAATCCGGAAAGTCATCTCCATGGTTGAAAAGGTAGCGCCTACGGATGCCACGGTTCTGGTGACCGGTGAAAGCGGTACCGGAAAGGAGCTGATCTCCAGGGCCGTCCATGCAAACAGCGAACGGAAATCCAATGTATTCTTTGCGGTAGACTGTGGCACCCTGTCCGGAAATCTTCTCGAGAGCGAGCTTTTCGGCCATAGCAAGGGCGCCTTTACCGGTGCCCACAGACAAAAGGAAGGCATCTTCTCGCTGGCAAACAAGGGGACTGTTTTCCTGGATGAAATCAGCAACATCAGCGTGGAAGTCCAGGGGAAGCTCCTCCGGTTTCTGGAAACTCGTGAATTTTTGCCCCTTGGCAGCACCTCACCCAGGAAAGTGGATGTCCGCCTCATTTTTGCCACCAATAGCCATCTCGAAGACATGGTGTCCGAAGGATCGTTCAGGGAAGATTTTTATTATCGTATCTATGTTTATCCGATTATCATACCGCCCCTCAGGGAAAGAAAGATGGATATCCTCCCCATTGCCTACCATTTCATCAAGCAGTTCGGGCAATCCATGAAAAAAAAGATCAGTGGTCTCGACGATGCCGCCACCAGCCGTCTGCTGGCATTTGACTGGCCCGGAAATGTCCGACAGCTCCGGAATGTGATCGAACGGGCAATCATTCTCTGCGACAAGGACATCATCGGTGTTAAGGACCTACCGCTTCTGGGCGAAATCGGCGACCTGGAAAACCTGGTGGAACATACCCCGTCCACCAACGAAGAACTCAAGGCCATAAAAAAAGAAATTCGCCAGAAAGCCGTACAAAAAGTTGAAAAAAACTTTATCCTCAATGCTTTGATAAACAATGACTGGAATGTCACCCATGCCAGTGAAAAAACCGGTCTTCAGCGTACCAGCTTTCAGAGTCTGATGAAAAAGCACGGAATTACCCTGCCAGGTCGCTCCCAAAGTGAAAAATCCTGACCCAAAAAGCCCGACCACCATACCAACACTTGATCGCAAGTTCAGGAGACAGAAGTCAGAATACAGAATTTCGTATAGCGCTAAATGTCTCTGCCCTGACCCAAAGGACCCGGTTTTTAATAATGGAATAAATGAT
>JASJGV010000234.1:0-2618 GCA_033791325.1 Desulfobacterales bacterium
GGGCGGCAAGACCGATCCACTTTTCGGTGGTGGGCCGCTGACCCTTGAGGGCGAACTTGTTTCTATTAGCGACGGGCATTTCACCGGCGATGGTCCAATGATCCATGGACTAAGCGGCAGTTTCGGTCCGAGCGCAGTGATACGCGTTGGCGGTATTGAGATCCTGGTGGTCACCATCCCCCGTCAAATCCTTGATTTGCAGCAATTTCGAGCATTTGGCATCGACCCACAGAACAAAGATGTTGTGGCACTCAAGTCAATGCAACATTTCCGTGCGGCATTCGAACCGATCGCCGGAAAAATTATAGTTTGCGACAGCGGTGCACTTTGCACCCCGCGTTTCGACCGACTACCCTACTTGAACGTTCCAAGACCGATTTTCCCTCTGGACCAAGCAGCAGATTTGTTCGCTTGCCCTTGAAACTTCTTGGCATTAATAGAAGGTGCCGAATCAACGTTTGACCCATGTTGCCTTTTTCTAAAAGGGTTCTTAACTGGCATTTTTCAATCAAGGCCGGCTTTCACGACAGGCAAATAAAACTGGGCAAATTTTTTTAAATATCTATTGATCGCCGACGAAGAACGGCCTGAACTGGTCTTCTCTTTTTTGGAGGGTTGCTTCGATGTCTTGTAGCATTCGTTCCTTGGCAGCCGGCAATTGACCTTCGATGTTGATATAATTGGTATAGTGGTCGCTGGCTAGATATGAGTTCACTTCCAGGTGCTTAATGATTTCGGTAGTTTCCCGCAAAACGTCATGCGGTCCTAACATAACGAAAGTTCCATCCATGACCTCTTTCAATAGAGGCGTATTTTTTTTGGGGACAAACGTTCTCAATCTGATGAAATCCGGCGAGATCTGGTTAAGGACTCTGGCGGTTTCCACCGCATGCTGGTGGGTTCGTTCTTTACCGCCGATGCCCAGAATAACATAAAGGCTTAGTTCAATTCCGGCTTCCATGACGTATTTACTTGCCGCAATTTGTTTTGCACTGTCGGTCCCTTTTTGAATGAGCCTTAAGATCTCGTCGTCGCCTGATTCAAGGCCAACATGAATCCGGGAGAGGCCGGCTTTTGCCAGCTTTTTCATCTTCTCAGAGCCTTTCATGGCTATATATTGAGAAGATCCGTAGACTGTTATACGTTCGAGATGGGGAAAAAGCTCTTTGGCATACTGGCATATTTCACATAAGTCTTCAGTCTTCATGGCGATGGTATTGCCTGCGGGAAAGAAAAGGGTTCGTATGTCCTCGCCATATTTATCGGCCGCTTCACGCATTTCTTCTTTGGTCTCTTCAAGCGGTCGAACTTTATACTTGATCCCATTTTTATAAACCATGCAGAAGGTACAGCGATTATTGGGACAGCCGACAGTTGCCTGAATTAAAAGGGAACCCGCTTCGCTAGGGGGTCTATAAATTGGACCTTCGTATCGCATCTTGGGGCACGCTGTCAGTCATTTAAGGATTGGGCACATCAAAACGGAAAGATTAAACTCTTATCTTTCAATCTAAGTCTTTGATCGAGAAAAATCCATACCCTTTACGGCCGGTTGTTACTCAGAAAAAATAAAAAACTGTAAAATTGGTTTTATGTCCATTCTTTCCTGTTATCTTCTCCCGGACCGCCCGCTTTGGCTCACCATTCAACTCATCTGGATAAATATTCAGAAATATCATTTAATATCGATAAAAATATTTATAAAACGATGTTTTTTGCGATCGCTTTTTGAAAAATTCTTTGATTTCAGTCGAGAGGAAAAACCAGGGATAATATCCCTGAAAAATGATGGCGCATTCCCTGCAAAATAATCCGCGTTTGAAGGAAAAATCGGAAAAGGAAAGGGCGGAGAGTCAGTGCTCATTTATCTCAATGCACAGGAAATAAGAAACATTTTCGAGAAATCGAGCCCCTGTACACCCGAGCGTTTCGAGCAGATTCTGCGGGACGGTGGGCATAAGCTTGTCTATTCCTGGCTGAATATCACTGAGATTTCCGAGCCCTTGCTCTATTCCAAGGATAAGGCGGAGGTCCTGGAACTCCTTGTTAAAATGGAAGAATTACCACACTCCTATGTCAATTCCACCGGTATACCTCGCATGGAACTGAAGTCCGCAGCCGGTGGCTACGGCAATGGCGGCCACTACGCCGGAATTCAGCCCTTGGTTCAGCGCTTCGACTTTACCGTGGACGGCAAGTCTTCACCCCCCACTGCGGACAGGCCGGAATACCCGCTGCCGGAAATTGTCTGGGATCTTTACAGTTTTGGGGCTTTAGGCGACGAGAACGGCAGCGCCGAAAAGCTGCGGGATATCTGCGCCCAAGACCGTAAAGCTGCTTCTAAGCCGGACCCGAAAAAACATTTTGTCATCATGCTGGCCAGAAACCTGAAGTTGTTCCAAGTGCCGGTCTCCGCCGACAATCTCATAGCTTTTGCAGGCTGGGTCTACGCCGAGTCTGCAAGGTGTCCTGCCCAGAGATTGCGGCATGAAGTTTGGCAGACACTGGTGAGAAATTCAAAAGATGAGCTGAGCATGCAGGATTGGAAAGATTTCTCCCACATCGACTGTCTCCCCTATGTGGACATCCTCACCCTGGAAAAAGGATTAAAAAAAGTT
>JASJGV010000235.1:0-2540 GCA_033791325.1 Desulfobacterales bacterium
AGAATGGGCTTCAATTACCCGTCGGAACTTATAAGGATATTTTGCGGGAAACGTGAGAAATCTTTTTAGGAAAAGGCGACATCTTGCTTGTACACATCGCTGGTTTCATTACCAGCAGCGGAAAGGAAATAGGCGCCAAAAGGAAAAGGAAGCGAGCGAATATAAGGACAGTACAGGTCGAAAATTGACCATGTATAATATGACCAAAAACGGTTGGTCGATGTTGGTCTTCGGGTTCACTGGTAAGAAGGTAGTGAAATTCCAATCGGACTTTCTCGATGCCTTTAATGCCATGGAAAAGAAACTGATTGAAATGGAACGGTCAATGCCATTGCAAAGATATTAGACTTGTCTGGCTCCTTACCCCCATATGAGTATATATTTTGGAATAAATGGGCAACAGGTTATTGTATCTCTTTTTCCGTTTGTCCGTAATGCTATAATTGTGGAGGGGGCCGTTTATAGTGTATTCATTTTCTTTCATCATCCGGATTCTTTTTTGCCAGAATGTTTTTTCATTTTGGAGGCAGCGAAGGAACCCGGTTCCGGTCGCAGCACCCAGGGCTTCACACTTTGCTTCCACCAAATCTATGGCATCCACCAGTTCCATCAAATAGCCCAAAAGTTCTGAATAGCGGGGGACCCTTCTTTTGAGCAGGTTTTTGATCTCATCTGAACGGCTCAGCATGAACTCAACGGATAAATTCTTTAGGACTTTTTTATCCAGGGATTTTAGGATGAGTTGTTTTGGAATAAGGCCCCGTCCCCATTGGGACAACTGTTCAACAATATCTTCTTTTTTTTGGGGTGTTTTATCTTCTAAATGGTCCGATTTTTTCAACCTTTCCAGGTCAGAGACCCAGCCTGTGGTAAGGCGGTCCATTTTCTCCAGATCCAGAATCTCCATGTTTTCAATCTGGATGCCGCGGACCCTTTTCATGGATTGGAATACGCGTATGACTTCTTTGATTTCCTCTTTATGGGCATAGGTATAGTACGAATCCGCGTAACACTGTCGGTAGAACGCCTGGGATTTTTCGATTAGCTCAATGCATTGTTTGATTGACCGCAGAATACTGGACAAATAATTGTCAGGTTCGTGGGTTTGGTCCGGCCGGTCTGGGGCTCACTGCCCAGAGCATTGATGGCACTTTCCATGGCTCTTAAAAGGGATTGGTACAGCATGTAAAGGGTTAGTGATTTTTTATTTATAATAGTGCCTGGAACCGGTGTATCCTCGTCTCTTGACAAAAGCCGAAAAATAATCTGTTTTTGTTCTGTCCTAAAAAATTTTTCCATCAAATCCGCGTATTGCTCCAGTCTGACTCGAAAATTGGCCTTGGATGGATCCATCCCGTTGATCTGGGTCGCACAGGCCCAAATAACCTCAAAATTACAGATAAGGGTGCCGATATAACGACGTCCCTGCTCGGAAATCATAGCGCAGTTGTTTGTAAGCACATCTGCCAATCCGATCTGGTGATTCTCGCTGAACCAGAGTAACCTGTTTTCAGGAAGGTGCAGGCTGTTAAATGCATGAATGCTTATCCCCTGTAAGAATTACCCGTTCCAACGAAGGACGGTGGTTCGGGTGAAGGTCGTCCGCAATTCTTTTCTGGCTTCCGCTTTCCATCCCGGCTATTAGGATATTTGCAAACATATAACTGATGAAGAGCAGGATGTCGACCTCGTGATCCGAGGGGCCGCTTGGATGTGATGCTTTTCTGGAGTTATCCGCCGGTGAGGTATTTTCGAAGTAGAAAACTGAGGGCAAACTATCGGAGGGTGAGGGAGAGCATAAATCTTGCCGGGACCTGGAAAGAATATAGCGGGTAATCCGCCGATAAATCATTTCAAAACAACAAGGCGCATAGTGCACAGTAAATACACTATTGGCTGTGTACCCCTCCGTTGTAATGGCGCCCATGGAACTGGGGCGCAGGGGAATCAAAAAGTGGACATTTGTTTGCCGAGACGCGATGGAATCAACGGTGTTGATAATTTTCCGGATGTGGGATGTGGGCAACTGGTCAAGGTTGTCAATGATAATCAGTCGGGGGATCCCTCGCAGGCGGCAGCGTTCTAAAAAATACCCAAGGATACAGGAGGTGAGAAGAGCTTTATTGTTCGGATCTTCTTTGTTAATGGCGGTTAAATATCGCTGAATGGCATTGGAATGGGGCAGATAAGCGACAGTAAGATCTGCCAAAGAAGCCTCGGGCCTCTCTTCAAAAATATCGATATAATCAATATCGGGCAGCAAGACGCCGTCGGGTTCCGGAAAGGCAAATCCCCAGGCGTTGGCCCAGGTTCGGATCGTCACGGCCTGTAGTAGCCCCTTCAAAAGAGCCATAACAGGCGTCGTTCCTTGTTTTTTCATATGATCAGGCCAGGATGAGATAAGGCCATCCAAGATTTTCCAGATTCCAGGACGGAACGTGCTTGCCGGGAATGTATTCATCCCGAGACTTGAGGTGTTTAAAGCAAATACCGTTATCAATAAAGGTTGAGACTCTATCGAAAACCTTTTTAACAGTTAC
>JASJGV010000236.1:0-3604 GCA_033791325.1 Desulfobacterales bacterium
AAGCATGCCGCTTCAAAAGATAATTTATTATGTGTTTGGTTTTGCTGCTGTGGCTGCGGGATTGTTTCTACTTATCGGAGCCCTGATAAATGTACAAAGTATTTCCTGGTAGTTGCCGTAAGGGTTTGCCGGGTAAAAGGATGTGAAATAAATATAAGAAATAATCATTAATAAATCTTTCAATAAAAGAGGCAGCATCATGAATGATCTGCCTTTTTTATTTGATACAAACAGTAAATGAAAAGGTTTGTCTTGACCGCAATACCCAGCAGTAGGTGAGGATTAAAAGATCACAGGCCGAAAGGGATGTCAAGTCGAAATTTGTTGAAAAATCGAGGGGTTTCAGTAATATCTAAACACAACTGAAAATAAAATTACTGAAACGATATTATAAAACACGCCAGCATTGCCTTCGACAAATTCACCATGCGAATTGATTATCATTTGACATTTGATGCGCATTAGATTATTTTATAAGTATCTCAAATTATGGTGCTTGCTAGTCATCTAACTACCATGTTTAGATTGTCGATTTATCATCTGTTCATGTCTCTGAAATTAATTCCACCTGCAACGAATTGAAATCGACACCCGAAATCATATCTAAACTATTTTATTTCCGTTCCATATAAAGCTCAGGTTCCAGAAGAAATATATCGAACCAGACCCACGTCACTGCATCTCATATCAGGGGTGTATCATGATAGGTATCCATGTATTGAAAGAGCTGAAACATTTCAAAAACATGATTGAGGATCATTTAGATAAGGGGAGGTGAGTTATGCCAGTCAAATTAAATCACTATTGGTCGATTATGCATGAAAGAAGAGCAGAATACGAAGATTTTATCATTAATAAATTCATTCCAAGAACCAATAAGCTGGGATTGCATGCTGTGGCCGGCTGGTGCGTGCTTGTGGGCGGCTACAGTGAAATTATCTTTGAATGTGTCAGCAATGATCTGGACCAGCTCGAGAAAGCGCTGCAGCATCCCAAATATAAGAAAATCAAGGCCCAGTTGTTGAATTATGTAAAAAAATACAAGACCAAGGTTCTCGTCAAGACCGGCAAAACAGATTCGTATTCCACGGATATACATGCTGACACCGTGAAGTTCAACCAAACCTGGGATCTCATCAGCGACAAGAAAAAAGAGTATGGTCAATTTGTCATGAATGAGTATTTTCCTGTTCTGGAAAGCTTAGGTATTTCCATCGCAAGTGAATGGGAAGTTCTTATTGGAGATGGACCCAGCATTATCTGTGAGGGCCGGGCCAAGGATGTAAAGAACCTGATCAGCAATTTGCAAAGTATAAACTTCCGTCACGTTAGAAAAAATCTCAAGGAATTTGTCGAAAACTACGAAAGTCGGATTCTCACCTTTCATATACATAAAATAAAGGGCTATAAATCAGAGAGCTATGAGGTGCTCTGCGAATAGACAGGATTTATTAGTGATGGACAGAGTAATAAAGCAGCATACTGCGGCTGCTGATGCAGTATAATTAAGGGAGAAACCACATGACAACTTTTTTTATGTTTGGTAACTACACGACGGATGCTGTCAAGGAAATCAGTATCAACAGAACAGAAAAGGCTATCGATACCATCAAAGAGCTTGGCGGGGAAGTCAATGGTTTGTATGCATTGCTTGGGAAATATGATCTTCTTTTCTGCGTCCAACTTCCGGATGTTGAGACAGCGATGAAAGCTTCCATCACCTTGAGCCAGCTAACCGGCATATCATTCCATACCTGTCCGGGTATGAAGGTTGAAGTGTTCGACCGGCTGGTTGCCGAATAGAACCTGCCCTCGGCCAGACACGGGATGATCCGTTATTGCTGACAAAACACTATCGAGATCATTGCGATAGCAAGGTAATCAAGGGTGTATGGGCATATCTGAAAGCGACCTCTTTCCGGCATCGATTGTGGTTTTTCTCATCGTATGATATTGTGATCAAATATGAGTTGACAGCACGTAAACGTTGAGAATGACTGACCGGAAACCTTTTACACACATGTTTTACTGTATAGTCCGCTGAAACGGATCGGAACGTTATATGCTGGACGAAACTTTTATCTGCAATTGCCTTGCCGACACCGCCGATGGTTTGCGAGATGGGCTGTCTCATTTCTCCGGCCCCAGTCGCACAGCCGTCATATACGCCATTATACCCGATGCTCCTGTTTGCATATATGATCCGCAAAACCTTCTGGAGGGGCATGAGCCCAGATTCAAAGAGCTATTTATCGATACGGATGACTGGCGGAAACAGTCGCCCACGCCCTTTTTGAAAAATGGGTCCTTTCACATGCTGCCTGAAAAAAACCTGCAACTGGCCGGTATCATATCCTATGGGGGGCGCTCCAGTTCGGTTTTTTACCAGATGTGGTTTACCGAGCACCATCCGGACATGTGTGCAGTCGGTCCCTCTGAAAGATGGCTGGAACATGCCGCCTGGCGATTTTCACACGACGTCGCCAATAAGAAGAGTCTCTATACCGGTATCTCAGGCAGCTTTCTGCGGGAATATGCCACACACGCCGTTCGGGATTTTATCGTCGATGAAATGAACGTGAAACTGGGCTGGGACACCCAGCTGCGTGTCTATCCGATACTCGACGCAATTCTGGGCATCTTGAACACAAGAGAGGAGGGCGCCTGGCCCAGGGGGCAGCTTATTTTTATCGACCCATCCGCACTCTCACGTATGCATTTCGTTACCCGTTTTCCGGAAATGGAACAGCCGAATATCGATAATTTCAAGCACGTCCGTAAGCTGCTCCAGGCGGTGGAGCAATCAGAAAGAAAACTCGTTTCCCAAGGATCGACCATTATCGGTATCTCAGATGAGATCATCAAAGATTTTTGCATCGTTACGGATTTCAGGGGGCGTCACGGTTTCATACGGCTCAATGGCGAGACGGTCTGCAGTTTTTCAGACGGGGTATACAAATCGACCACCCACCAGGCAAAACTGGTGCAGGTGGAAGAAATCTTATTGGAGGCATCCCTCGATTCTGAAATCGGCAATCAATTGTATAAAATCATTTGCAGCATTGTTCATCATGCGGAGGGTCAAAAATTCGGCTGCACCCTCATTATCGATCTAAATAAGAAAATTGAAAAAATATCCGGTCAAAAACTGTTGCCGCCACTGGATCTCAGGGAAGACTGTCATCTTGAACTGGCCAGGTCTCTGGCCAAGGTGGATGGTGCTTTGCATATCGGGCAGGATTTAAAACTGCATGCCTTTGCATGTCTGCTGGATGGGCGGGCCATTCCCGGAGAAAACCGGGCAAGGGGCGCACGGTTCAATTCTGCTCTCCGCTTCACGTCTGAACATAAAAACCTTCTCGTGGTCGTGGTTTCTTCAGACCGCCCCATCTCGGTTATTCAGGAGGGTGTTGAAATCAGCGCCCAGTGCCAGTGGAACCCGGTATCGTCCTGCCACATCGGGATGACCACACTTGAAGCGTTCATCGACGGATAACATTGAACCGATCCTCAACCGATGGAACCGCAAAGGCGAGCGCATTCCCCGTGGTTTGCCACGGGGTTAGCAAGCGAATCTGAATTAGACAGAATTCCTTACGGTCGA
>JASJGV010000237.1:0-11673 GCA_033791325.1 Desulfobacterales bacterium
TCCAAAGAAACCTTTCTTCTGCTGGACGTCCGTAACGAGGAAGAGTTTGGCAGATTCAAAGTGGAAGGGCCCTATCCTTTTGAAATGATTAATGTTCCCTATATGGAATTCATCGAGCACGAAGAAGAAAGCGTCGCAAAGGTGCCCAAGGGCAAAAAACTGCGTATCGTCTGTGCCAAGGAAGGCTCTTCCAAATACGTTGGGGAAATCCTCGAAAATCACGGCTACACAGACGTGGGCCACATGCTGGTGGGCATTAAAGACTGGGGCAATCTATTGGCCCCTGTGCGCGTCGCCGCAGGGGACAACTACGAACTTTTCCAGTTCAGACGCCCAGGGAAAGCATCCTGCAGCTATGGATTGCTATGCGGCAAGGAAATGATGCTCTTTGACCCGGCCAAAAATATCGCTGCGTATCAAGAATTTGCCAATGACAAAGGGTGTGCCATTACCAGGACATTCGAAACGCACAGGCAGGCGGATTACATCTCCGGAAGCCCCATGCTTCAACAGACCATGGGGACGGAAGTTCTCGTCCCGCCGGCTGATTTTCAAGGTGCAGCATTTGACTACACCCCCCTAAACGACGGCGACCAGTTCAGTTTCACCCATGGTGGACCCCTTGTCAAAGTCATCCATACGCCCGGCCATACGCCCGGTAGCACTTCCTACCTCATCGATGACAAATATATCGTGGCCGGTGATACAATCTTCATATTCTCCATGGGCCGCCCGGACCTGGGTGGCATGGCGGAAGCCTGGTCCAGAATGCTCTTTAAAACCATGACCGAAAAAATTATGACCCTGGATGAATCGATCCTGGTTCTGCCCGGCCACTACATGGATTGGAAAGAGGCCAATCAGGAGCTGATTTTTGCAGAGACCCTCGGAAAAATCAAAGAAATCAATGCTTCCATTTACGGCATCACCGATGAAAGCACCTTTATCGAATTTATCCAGTCGAACATGCGACCCCAGCCCGAAGAATATGCCAAGATTCGTGAAATAAACGCCGGACTCGTAGAGGTCGATGCCGAAGAAGCAGACAACATGGACCTGGGTAAAAATGAATGTGCTGCCAGCATGCATGCTTAAATATTGACCTTATTTCATACGGGTTGTCATAAACATGTTCCGAATGAGTCCCACGGCTCCAGGGATTTTCGGAGTAACCGGAACGTTATTTTGAGAAGCGCTTAAAACCGATGTTTCTTCCCATCGGAAAGATGGCCCTGCTTTCCATACGATACAGACCTACCGATTACGCTTGACAAACCCATGCTTCCTTTATAACTCATAGTCTTTGAATATGGTAAGACTGCATATCTGTATCTACAGATAAATATTAAAACAGTGAAAGGAGAAAACAAACAATGGCTCAATTGATTGCCCCCCATGGTGGAAAAGGTCTGACATGCGCCCTGCTTGAAGGAGCAGCGTTGGATGCGGAAAAGACAAAGGCAGAAGGTCTCAAAAAAATCGAGATTTCACCACGTGCAAAAGGTGATTTGATTATGATGGGCATCGGTGGTTTCAGCCCACTCACCGGTTTTATGACAAAAGCTGACTGGAAAGGTGTTTGTGAAGATTATCTTCTGGCGGACGGCACATTTTGGCCGATTCCCGTTACCCTGGATGTCTCCAATGAAGATGCGGATGCCATCAATATCGGCGAAGAGATTGCCCTGTATGATCCCGAAGGGGACGAAATCATGGCAACCATGCAGGTAACCGAAAAATTTGAGATGACCGAAGCGGACAAGATCTTTGAATGTGAAAAATGCTACATGGGTGAAGGAACCCCCACCGCCGAAGAATTCTGGAAAATTGCAAAAGAAGATCACCCCGGTGTCCAGATGGTCATGGAACAAAAAGCCATCAATCTGGCTGGTCCGGTCAAGGTATTGAGTGAGGCAGAATACCCCACCCAATATGCCGGTGTTTATGTACGCCCTGAAGAGTCCCGCAAGATGTTTGAAGAAAGAGGTTGGAGTGACGTTGCCGCCCTGCAGCTTCGAAACCCCATGCATCGATCTCATGAATATCTTTGTAAAATTGCCGTTGAAGTCTGTGATGGCGTTTACATCCACTCCCTGGTGGGAAATTTGAAACCAGGTGACATTCCCGCCGACGTACGCGTCAAGTGCATCGACGCACTGGTCAAAAACTACTTTGTCGAGAAAAACGTCATCCAGGGTGGATATCCTCTGGACATGCGTTATGCCGGCCCGCGAGAAGGCCTGCTGCACGCAACCTTCCGCCAGAATTATGGCTGTTCCAAGATGATTATCGGCCGCGACCACGCCGGTGTGGGTGATTTCTATGGCATGTTTGAAGCCCAGACCATTTTTGACAAGATTCCCACCCCGGAAGAGCCTGGAAAAGCGCTCCTGTGCCAACCATTGAAAATCGACTGGACGTTCTACTGCTTCAAGTGCGACGGTATGGCATCCATGAGAACCTGCCCCCACGGCAAGGAAGACCGCGTTCTGTTGTCCGGAACCATACTGAGAAAGATGCTTTCCGAAGGCCAGGAACTGCCGGATCACTTCGGCCGTGACGAGGTTGTGGCGATTCTCAGAGAATACTACGAGGGATTGGAAGAAAAGGTGGAAATTAAAACCCATAAGGCCGCAACCGGAGAGTAAGATCGGTTTTAGGTTTTATGTGTTAGGTTTTAAGAAGAATAAAAAAGGGGAGACGATTTGTCTCCCCTTTTTTTATTATATGAGTTGTCAGAATACTGTTCCGAAAATAGGATCGCGGCATAAGGGTTTGTAACAGAAAAACGGTCCTCAATCGGAACGTTTTTCTGACAACCCCTATACCAAACGTCAAACGGAACAAATTTATGACAACAGCTAAAAAAAAGGAGAGACATGCTGCCTCTCCTTTTTACTTCAAGTTTTTAGCGGCAAAGCCGCTGCTGCAGAAAATAGCATCGTCAGGTGATGCTATTTTCTGCCGATGTATTCATTATAGGCCAGGGCCGTGGTGCGATACACCAGGTGGGCCAGTTTGGAGTAGGGAATAAAAAAGAAAAGACTCCAGATAAACATCAAATGAATATAATAAACGGTATAGGATAGTCCTGCCAGACCTAACAGGCGAGTCACCTGTGCCGTCATACCCGTGACCCCCAGCGCCAGGGCCCATCCCACCAGCCACCAGTCTTTGTATGCCGACACCTGGTCTTTCTTGGATAAGCGGCTGCGGATCATCAGGATGCTGCCGATAATCAGGGCCACCCCGCTAACATTACCGAGCCATTTGACCGGATTCATCTGGCTGTAGGGCCCGTGTATCTGGAGCCCGTATATGGCCACAAAGAAAATATTGGTCACAATAAATAATCCGATGAACCCGAACAGAACCATCATGTGTGCTGTGGCACGGTCCTTGTTTTCACTACACTCATTAAACTTATCATGCTTCAGGATGGCGGGAATCATACGGACCAATCCCATAACCAAGCCTTTGGGATCGATTTTCTCTATGTCTGTTTTCCCTTCCTGCAACGCATTCTGGTGCATATCGTTCAAGAACCGCTTCAAACCCAGGGCAAAATTAATAACCGCCCAAATAGCGGCAGGAATCATGACCATATCCACCAGCCAGGTGGAAAAAAAGTGCGCGTGAACAATCTTATCCCCTTCTGGATGAAAGTTGAGCAGACCCGTTATAAGCCCAAGCACTAAAAACAGAAGGGCCGGGATACCAAGAACAATCGGCAGCTTTTTGGGATCATTGATGAGTTTTCCAATGGCCTTGACCGGTCCATACTCGGTGACCGCATAAGCCCGGATTGCCCCCAGAACATCCCCGGGTTTTGCCCCGCGCGGACAAAGGGTCGTACAATCCCCACAGTTGTGACAAAGCCAGACATCACCGTTTCCCACCAGCTTATCTTTGAGCCCCCACGAGGCAGCAATCATCTCTTTCCTGGGAAACGGTTTGTTGTCGGGTGAAATCGGGCATGCAACAGAGCAGGTGGCACACTGAAAACATTTCTTCAGATCTCCCCCGCCAAGCCCTTTAACCTCGTGAATAAAGCCTACATCAGGCTCGATAACATATGCATCCGCCATATGAATTCCTCCTCTTTAGATGAATTGTCGTTTTCTTTGTCCTTTGAACATCCACCATACAGCTTAGAAGCCCTTGAACGGGTTTGGACCAAGATCTTCGATCAATTCTGCAAAATCATTCACAATCTGTGGAACCTTGTCGTACTCATCAATGGCAATCTGGAACTGTGCGACACGTTCATTTTCCAGAGCCAGACTCGACAGCGCTTCACCGATCTTTTTCATACGGACTTCTGCCAGCTCGCTCCCCTTGACAAAATGGCACTGGTAATCATCACCATGTTTGCACCCGAGAAGGAAGACGCCGTCCATGCCCTGTGACAGGGCATCCTTTATCCAGATAACATTTACGGACCCCAGGCATCGAACCGGAATGAATCGAACCTCTGCGGAATAGGATCCTCTATTGAGTCCGACAATATCAAGGGCCGGATAGGCATCGTTTTCACAGACAAGCCCCAGGATTCGCATGGGAGGATCGTCATAATCATCCTCGGAAGGCACTTCAATGGATTTGACCATGGAGCCGACACTGTCGATGTTGTAATCGGCAAACCCGATGATCCGCTCCGGGCAGGCCCCCATGCACGTACCACAACGCCGACAACGGGTCGGATTCGGTTTGGGAGTACCCTTTTCATCATCATCCAGCGCACCAAAAGGACATTCCTCGGTACAGCGTTTGCACTGGGTACAGCGTTGGAAAAAGAAGTCCGGGAAGGTCATGTCACCCGATCTTGGGTGAACGGAAACACCCCTGTTGGCCGAGTCGATGCATTGAATGGCCTTTAAGGCCGCGCCCGAGGCATCTTCCATGGACTCTTCCACGGTGAGTGCACGCCGAATGCCGCCGGCAGCATAAATGCCGGTTCTCTGTGTCTCGTATGGAAAACAGATAAAGTTCGAATCCGCATAATCCAGAAATAAGGCATTGTCCCTGAAACCTGGTCCCTGACGATATGCCAGGTTGACCACCGGGTCGTCTTTGGTAACCGGCACCATTCCGGTGGCCAGAACCACCATGTCTGCCTTGACCTGAATCTTGTCTCCCAGAAGGGTGTTTTCCGCTTCGACAATGAGGCCGTCTCCGTTTTTGGATACGCTGGTCACCTGACCCTTTGTCATGAAGATACCGGGGTCCTGCTGCAGGCTCTTGTAGAAATTCTCGCTCAGGCCGGGTGTTCTCATATGCTGGTAAAACAGAAAGGCTTTACCTTCGGGAAAGTCTTCCCGCACATATTTGGCCTGCTTTAACGCCACCAGGCTCGTGACCGATCCTGCATATTCAAAATCACTGTCATCTTCACCGGCTCCCGGACTCTGAATAAATACCACCGACGAGGCCTCTTTGCCGTCTGAAGGTCTGGCAATTTTACCCTTTTTGGCAATCTCTTCAAATTGGGCGTTGGTCACAACATCCGCCAGTTCTCCATACCCCAGATGGGAAAACTCACCTTCTTCGGGTTCATAAGGCCGCCATCCAGCCGCCAGAATCACAGCGCCAAAGGCTTCGCCTTCCGGGTCCATGCTCAGGATGTCGTTTTTTCCCTCGTTGTACTCCATGAATTTTTCGTGCAATTGCTCTGCATTCAGCTCCTTGCCTTTTTCATCCACTTTCATCTCGTCCGGAATCGGAAAAGGAACATCGAATTCAATTTTTTCACCCGGTTTTTTCAAAGTGACGACAAAATTTCCAGGCTCGCCGGCAATTCGGGCAGCCACCGTCTCCGTCTTCACCGTAATTCTGGATGCGGATTCCACTTCCTGTATCATCTGCACCACAATCGGTGAGATCAATTCTTCATACGGGCTTTGCATGGGCAGTTGTTTACGCCAGTTAACGGCATTACCTCCCAAGAGCGCCTCTTTTTCGATAATGGTAACGTCATAGCCTGTTTTGGCAGCATCGAGAGCCGCCGACATGCCTGTGACGCCACCCCCGATCACCAGGATTTTACGACTGAAATTGTCCAGTTTGTAGGGCTCCGGCAAGTCAATTTTCTTAACTTTCGCCATGCCCATACGGATGTAATCCTGAGCCAGCATCTCCAGCCGGTCGAAATGCTCTTCGTCTCCCTTTTGATCTTCGGTCAATGCCGGGAATTCTGAACGGGGATGGGACCACACAACCTGCTCCCGTAAATTCACCCGGTCCACGATACAGCCGTCAAACCGGAATACATCAAAATTGACCCTTCGCGAACATGCTGCGATAACAAGGGTATTGGTACCTTCCTCGATATCTTTTTTGAGAAGGGCAACACCGTCTTTACCACAGAGAAAGGAGTGCGTTTTTGATGGAACGCCCTCTTCCCCCGGGATATCACACAGTGCTTTCATGTCCAGGGCATCCCCGATGCCACAGCCTTCACATATATACACACCATACTTTTTATCCATGGATACCCTCCTACCTGTTCACCAAGGTTTGAATCGCTTTCAAAGCCATTCCAGTTGCATTCTGATTCGATGAAACAACGTCCGCCGGTTTATTGGCACAACCGGCTGCAAACATGCCGCCTTTTTCGAAGTCATTGATGATAAATCCATCTTCGGTGTAGGTTAAATCGGCAGGAAGTTTTGCATTGGCCGCCGTGGGTTGCATGCCGGTTGCCAGGACCGCCATCTCAACGGTTTGGTGAATTTTTTCACCGGTCACCGCATTTTCTGCAACCACGGTGATGTTTTTGGTTGCCGGATCTTCATTGACCTCGGCAACTTTACCTTTGATAAAAAAGACATTTTCGTCTTCTTTTATACGCTTGTAAAATTGTTCATAGCGATAGCCCGGAGCCCGGAGATCGATGTAGAAGATATATATTTTGGCATCTGGGTATCTTTCCCGGATATAGGTGGCATGTTTGAGAGATGCCATGCAACAAATGTAGGAACAATAAGGAAGATGGTTTTCATCCCTTGATCCTGCACATTGCACAAAGGCGATGCTCTCGATATCCTTCTTGTCGGACGGGCGTTGAATAACCCCTTTTGTGGGTCCGTTAGGAGACGCCAGACGCTCAAGCATCATATTGGTAATGACATTCTCATATTGACCAAAACCTAGATTGTCAATTTTGGATGCATCGTATGGCTCCCATCCAGTGGCCCATACCAGGGCGCCTACCTTCAGATTCAAGGTACTCGTTTCCATTTCAAGATCGATGGCATCATACTGACAGGCTTCTTTACACCGCACGGCATCATCTGTACCGATGATCTGAGGTGACAGAACATACCGTGCCGGAAACGCCATTTCAAAGGGCTGATAAGCCCCTTTGATCTGCTTCATGCCAAAATCGAAGTCACTCTCTATTTTGGTTTCACAGACAGCTGCACAGTCACCGCAACAGGTGCAGTTTTCATTTACATAGCGGGGCGCCAATTTGATGGAAACATCGTAGTCTCCCGGTGTTCCCGTTACGCTTTCCACTTCAGCAAGTGTAAAAACCTTGATCTTGGGGTTGTCTTTGATCCGTCGGAAATTGATTTCCAGACCACAGGAAGGTGGACACAGCTTGGGAAAGTATTGATTCAACTGTGACACCCTTCCACCAAGGTAAGGATTTTTTTCGACCAGGAACACTTCGTAACCCACTTCGGCGGCCTCTATGGCCGTGGTCAATCCGCTGATTCCGCCACCCACGACCATGATACTTTCACTAGCAGGGGCTCCTCTGTCTTCTGTCATGCTATCCCTCCGTGCAATAGTAGTTTTTGATTAGAAGCTATCTCAAAAAAGTTTTTTGACCCAATTTCTGTGTTGGCCCCTTGCTTCAAATCCTCGGAATACTACAGTATGCCTGCGGGTTGAAGTTCGGGCCCGCCTTGAACTTGAGCCAAAACCCTCTTTTTGAGACGGCTTCTATATTAAATATGTCTTTACGGCTTCAGATGATATCCTTTTTGAAAAGAATAAATAACGGCTGGAACAGATCCGTTTTACGAACGGATAAAACGGGATGTTGTGGCGTCTGAAAAAACTTCCAGCCCTTAGTTACTGTCTTCAAACCGTTAGATATCATCTGAGGCCAGGGGACCTTAACAAAAACCTCCAGGCATCTCGCGACACCTGGAGGTTTACGTTTTTAACTAAATCACAATTGGCCTGTGATTAATCGGGAATGATCTGGACGTAATCTCTCTTGAATACATCCCATTCTCCTGATTTTGGATCGTATTTGGAATTGACAAATGCGAACCAGTTCTCATCATCCTGGCCAGGATAATCCGCTTGATAATAGAATCCAGGATAGCGGGTTTCTTTCCTGTACTGGATGTGACGCAGATGGGATTCTACCGTCCAGATACGGTGATAGATTTCCCAGCATCGCATGAGCTCATGAAGATCGCCGGCAGCCAGACTTTCACAGTCTTCACGCATAACAGCCAGAAGATCCATGACGACTTCCAGACTCTTGCTGGTGGTCATGTAGTAAGTCGCTGTTCCACCACCATACTCGTGGGTGGCTTTCATGAGTCTCAATGCCATCCCAGAAGGTTTGACATAGGCCGGGTTGACATCTTCATCAGTCGTGTACTCGAAGTTGTCAAGATAAGTCCTGACAGGTTTGTAGACCAGGTCAACCAGTTCTTCATTGGACTGTGCCAATGTCGGAGCGAAATCGGCATGGTCTTTTGCATACCGTACGCATTGCTTGACAGCCATACGACCTTCGGCATGGGACCCGGAAGAGAACTTGTGTCCAGATCCGGCAACGCCGTCACCAGAAGTAAAAAGACCGTTGACGGTGGTCATGCGGTTGTAGACCTTGCCGTTGTCTGCCTTGATTTTATAAGAATCCGGAATCCAGTCATAATCCGGTCCCGATGCCCAGAGACCACAACAACCTGAGTGAGATCCCAACAGGTAAGGTTCTGTCGGCATAACTTCGGAATTCTTCTTTTCAGGCTCGGTGTTGGTGGCGCACCAGAGATTGGCCTGGCCACAGGTCATGTCAAGAAAGTCTTCCCAGGCTTCTGATTCGAGATGCCGGAGTTCTTTCTTGTCCATGGTTTTACCAAGCTCTGCCAGAGCAGTCACGGTATCCATGATAATGGGTCCGCGGCCTTCTTTCATTTCGAACAGCATCAGATGGTTCCGCAGACAGGTGGGTGTAATTGCAGCAGTTCCATAAGGTGCATATTTCTCGAGCTCTGCTTTGGCTGCATCACTTCCAGCAAAAGCTTCGCCAAGACCGTTCAGCGTTTTGGCCTTGAAAAGCAGGAACCAGGCGCCAACAGGGCCGTATCCGTCTTTAAAACGAGCCGGGGTGAAACGGTTTTCCATCATGGAAAGTTCGGCACCAACTTTCATACACATGGTGTATGTGGAGCCTGCATTCCAGACCGGGTACCATGCACGACCCTTGCCTTCGCCCACTGAACGTGGCTGGTAAATATTGACCGCACCACCACAGGCAACCATCATGGTTTTACACTTGATAATGTAAACCTTGTTCTCGCGAACAGAAAAACCGACAGCACCGGCAATCTGATTCTCGTTATTGGCGTCCAGCAGCAGCTCGACGATAAAGCAGCGTTCGAGAACATTGTCATCACCAATGGCTTTTTTAGCTGCTTCAGCAACGATGCGTTTGTAAGATTCACCATTGATCATGATCTGCCATTTGCCGGTACGGACAGGGCTGGCTCCGCCTTTCAGCGTTCCCATTGACTGCCCTTTTTTACCATCCAGGTTTTTGCCTTCATCTGTCTTCTTCCAAATCGGCAGACCCCATTCCTCAAACAAATGAACCGAGTCATCCACGTGACAACCCAGATCATAGATCAAGTCTTCACGAACGATACCCATCAGGTCGTTTCGGACCATGCGGACATAATCTTCCTTCGAGTTGTCGCCGATATAGGTATTGATAGCGGACAGACCCTGTGCAACGGCGCCACTTCTCTCCATGGCAGCCTTGTCACACAACAGTACAGTCTGATCGTCGCCCAACCATTTTTTTACCTCGAATGCAGAGCCGCAAGCCGCCATACCACCACCGACGATCAATACGTCGACTTCTCGCTCTTCAACTTCGGGGTCCCTTACTGCCTTGAGTTCTCCCATTGGTTTGTTCGGTAATGCCATATTGTTTCCTCCTTAACTATATTGTTCCAAATATGAATAAATTACGAATGCATTAACATCAGACAACGCTTAGACCGTTGTAGGTGCCGGCATGACATACCCGTCGACTTCCTCAGTTGAAAGATATTGACTTTCAATGTCCTGGCCTTTCAGATCCGGATATTCATTGGCAGTACCTTCCGGAGTTGTCCGGATGGGGAACTTGAAGCGCTTGATGGTTCCGTTTCTGAATTTGCATGTCCACATAACATCCTCAGTACCCAGCATCGGCATTATACTACTTCCCAATGGTACGAAATCGGAATAACCCCTCACCTCAATTGCTTGGGTGGGGCAGATCTTTACACATGAAAAACATTCCCAACACTGATCCGGCTCTTGATTGTAAGCCTTCATTTCGTTGGGTTCGAGAACCATAAGGTCATTGGGACAAATATACATACATGCGGTTTTGTCCCCGCCTTTACAGCCATCACATTTTTCGTTAATTACAAAGCTTGGCATTTAATGCACCTCCTAAAGTTAGCATTGTTACTGCTCGTTATTGAACATTCCATACGATTGGTTAAATTCGACCTTCCGAAATTAATTGCACCTCCCTTCTGTCCCCAAAGTATTTTGGATATATTTTTTGATTCGCCTATGAAAGACCGCTGCTGTATACCAGCGATGGGTATTTTTTGTAATTATAGTGTTCTTTGCAAGCCCACAGAACAGGACCCTGCTGCGCTCTGAATAGCTGCAGAGCATGTGCTCACGATTACCGATTCAAGGCTACCGGCAGGCGTTTCCCGCACCAGTCCCATCTCATTTTCCATTAGTTTTTCAGCGGGTTATAGGTCGAAATATCTCTATAAATATCAGCAAGATACCCGCAACCAAGGTAAAATCCATATCACCCAGCATTTTTCTTGTCAAGAACTTTCGGTCCAACGGATTCCAAAGATTCTATTTGCGCAAGGCCCTTTTTTATCTATTCAATATATTGATTTATTTGTTTGATAATACGCCACATATTGTAGTTGAATCCTGATAGCCAAAACCTTGATCCACCCGTCACCCCATAGTCCGGGTTAACTTCAACTGCCCACGGACCCGGAACTGAACAATTTATAGGATTATCCCGGGCAAAGAGACTGCAACACGCTTTAAAATCTTCCAGCACTCATTTTGGGTTGACATCTAACAGAGTCCTCATCCAAAATAAAAAGAATGGAACCCGAAATTACACCCATCGCTCCCGACCAAACATTCAGGTTTGCCTGTTCGAATTGCGTTGCCTGTTTCAACGAATGCTGCAGGGATCTGAACCAGTTTTTGACACCTTACGATATTCTGAGACTAAAAAATCGCCTGGGGTTAAGGTCGAACCGTTTTCTGGAAATGTTTACGACACAACACACCGGTCCGGAAACCGGGTTTCCGGTGATAGCGCTCAAGCCCGTTGACGGTGCTGAACTGAAATGCCCGTTTGTGAAAACATCCGGCTGCAGT
>JASJGV010000238.1:0-5639 GCA_033791325.1 Desulfobacterales bacterium
CGGGTTAAAACGTGAGATCGTCTTAATCTTGAACCAAAATCCTATTTTTGAGATGGGTTCTAATATCTTTCCAGCTGTTCAACTGCCCGACCACACATACCTAATTTACACCCGCAATACATAGCATTTTTATCCGGATTGACCCTTTCCTAAATTCCCTTATAGTTTTTCTTACACCACTGAGACGCCACTCGCGGAACGGGTGGGCCTTGTTCGACATTGGTCATTCTCCTTTTAATCGTCACCGGATCGATAGAACCTTTCCGGATCTTCCACCGGAGGTGAAGTCATGACCCTATACGGTATTCCCCCTTTGTTGTCCCTTGTTTGTTTTGCCTTTCTGGGCATCGTTGTGCTGGCTCGCAAGAAAATGACCCCCGTCAACACGCTCTTTTTTCTGTTGTGCGTAAACGGTGTATTTCTACATGTGGACATCCTGATTCTGTTTAGCGTTGAAAGCCGTGAGCTTGCCCTTTGGACCAGCCGCATCGACCATGTCTTTGCTGTCTATTCCATTCCGCTCTATATTCATTTTTTCCACGCTTACCTGAAGATACACCGCCGGAAGTGGTTGATCTACACGACCTATGCCGGGGCGTTTGTGCTCATGTGGTTTTCATTGACCCCCCTGTGCATCGAGAAGATGAATTTATATGAATTCGGATATTTCGGAAGGGGCGGCAGACTATACCCGGTCATCGGTGTGGGTGCGGCCGTGGCTTCTCTGTACAGTCTTGCTATTATTTGTCTGGCCATAAAAAGGGAGCAGAACAGTGTCCAGAAAAACAAGCTGAAATATATTTTGGCCGGGTTTGCTGCCATGGGGTTTTTAAACGGGCTCAATGTACTGCCTCTGCTAGGATATCCTTTCTATCCTCCGGGCACTTTCAGCTTTATTCCTTTAATCATTTTTGCCGTGGGTTTGTTTCGGTACGATTTGCTGGATATGGGTGTCATCATTCAGAAAAGTCTTTTGTATTCTATTCTGACCCTGTTCTTGACTTGCCTCTATGCAACGGTGGTGACCTTTTCCAATCAGTTTTTTCATCAAAATATTTTTGCAGACACACTTTATTTTCAGTTGATCTTTTTTCTGATGGTGGTCATTGTTTTCGGTCCGATTCAGACGCGTGTACAGCAATTCATCATGCCCTATTTTCAACGGGAAGCAGCAGCGCTTAAAAAGTCCATGCGTCATATCAGCCGCCAGTTGTCCGCTGCTTTAGACGAAAGCACCATTGCCCAGATTCTGTTGACGGCATTGATAGAAAATCTACGGGTCTGCCACTGCACGATTTATCTGCAGGATGCCACCCGAAACGGTTTCAGGCGGTTTGCATCAAAAAGTCTCGTTCGTCAAACCTTTCCCCAGGCCTATGTGCCGGACACCGATTCACTGGTCAGGTTGCTGAAACGTCAGGATCGGCCTGTGAATCGAAACCTGTTGATGGAGAAGGCGCTGGACAATGATTCAGGGCAATGCCTCTACGATATGGACAAGTTATGGGCGGAGATCGTTTTTCCCATGAAAATCAAGGAGGGTTTTCTGGGGTTTATCGTTCTGGGGGAGAAAAGCTCGAGAAATCTAATTGGCCGGGAAGAATGCGGTCTGGTGATGATGCTTGCCATACAGGCCGCCCTGGCCATGGAAAACGCCCGGGCGTACAAACACGTGGACAGACTGAACAAAAATCTTGAGGCAAAGGTTCATGATAGAACCATTGCTCTGGAAAACGCCCTGTCGGAAGTAAAGAAATCCCAGGAGCTTCTGATTCGCTCTGAAAGCCTGGCCGCAATCGGTCAACTGGTGGCGGGTGTTGCCCATGAACTCAACAATCCCATTTCAACGGCCATGAGCCTGATACAATCGACTCAGACCGATTTTGAAGTTCAGAGCGTACCGGATAAGGAGACCATCCGGAATGATATCGCATACAGCCTGAAAGCACTCGGCCGGGCAAAGAAAATTGTTTCCAGCCTCTTGTGCCTATCCCGTCAAACCGATTCTTATTCCGAATTTGTCGATGTCAACGCGGTCGCCCAGGATGCATTGCGTGTTTTGGACGGTCAGATCAGACGAGGTGATATTCAGATCGAAAAAGATTTTCAACACCCGATTCCTTCCATTCAGGGAAATTTTGCCCATCTGGGTCAGGTGGCCATCAATATCATTCAGAATGCCTACCAATCCATTCGTGGGCGCCATGGCAGTGTTGTGTTGTCAACACGCTATCGAGCGGATATGAATCAGGTTGTTTTCTCCTGTCGGGACAACGGCCCCGGTATCAATCCTTCCATTCAAAAAGATATTTTCAAGCCTTTCTTTACAACCAAACCGGTGGGACAGGGAACAGGTCTGGGGCTCTATATCAGCCATGAGATCGTGCGAAAACATCAGGGCAGAATTATTCAAGAAAACCTTGTGGAAGGCGGGGCCTTGTTTGAGGTATTTCTACCGGTAAGTTAATATGGAAAAGACGACTCCTTCCTTGACAATCTTTGTTCGATAGTAATAAAGATACTCTTTTATCTTTGGTGGTACCCGCGAGTCTCGACTGTCGGGCGGGGTATTGTGGCCACTTCTACAAAGTTTATGGGATAATACAATGCCGATATACGAATTTAAATGTTTGAAGTGTGAAGCGTTTTTTGAAATTCTTGTTATGAATAAAAGTGAGTCCATGGAAATGGTATGCCCGGAATGTGACGCTGAAGAAATCGAGCGGGTTATCAGTACAACCAGTCACACGATCAATGCGGCGCCTGGAGCAAAACAGGGCTCCACAAGCCAGACACGAAATTGTTCGAGCGGGTCATGTACGACCTACACGATTCCAGGTCCAAACGGCTGATATTTCCACACGCAATCCCATTGTCAAGGTCATGTGATGCATCCTATCCATCTTCAGGAAAAAGAACAGTTCAAGAAACTTTTTGAACAGGAAGGTATCGACTGCCTGGAAGACCGCATGAAGGTTCTGGAAGCATTTTTTGAGACAGAGCGTCATCTTTCAGAGATTGAACTATTTGAAATAATAAAAGAAAAACATACCGATCTGACTCCCGCTTTTATTTCCGAGACCCTGGACCTCATGTGCCGGTACGGTTTTGCCCATAAGCACCGCTTTAATAACGGTGTCATTCGATACGAGCACCGGCATATCGGCCAACATCATGACCATATGATCTGCACCAAATGTAACCAGATCATCGAGTTTAAAAACAATCAACTTGAAAGTTTCCAGCTGCAGGTTGCGGCAACGCATGGGTTTCATATGTTGCAGCATAAAATGGAAATTTACGGCATCTGTGCCCATGGCCTCAAACGACGATTGTCGCTGATACCGTTGATGGCGGCAAAACAGGGTGAAGTACTGAGTGTCAGGAGTTTTACCGGCGGAACCAAGTCCCGGATGCGCCTGATGAGCATGGGTTTGCGGGTGGGGGACCGAATTGATGTCATTTCAAACTTGAATCAGGGGCAGCTCGTTATCGCTCTGGATTATAAACGGCTGGTTCTGGGACGGGGACTGGCGGAAAAAATAATGGTTCAACCATTGGACCCGGAAAAGGGTGCGGCATGAGATATATTTCATTCTTGACCATTGTGGTAATTTTGTTGACCGGCAGCTTTGCCATGGCGGAACGACTCTCGGTGTCATCAAAAATCGCCAATATTCGGTCCGGCCCAGGAACCGGCTATGAAATTCTTTGGAAAGTCGAAAGTTATTATCCGATATCGGTTCTTAAAAAATCAGGTTCATGGATTAATTTTCGCGATTTTGAGGGTGATGAAGGGTGGATACACACCTCCCTGGTTCAAAAGAAGCCGACCGTTATTACAGTCAAAAACAAATGCAATGTCCGTACGGGGCCGGGTACGAGCCACGAGGTTATTTTCACGGTCGAAAAAGGAATTCCCTTTCTGATTGTTAATCGACAGAAAAGCTGGATTCAAATAAAGCATGCTGACGGGGACAGGGGCTGGAGACACAAGTCCCTGGTCTGGTAACATCATGACGATACCCATACATATAGATACAGCAAGGGATGTCATTGTTGGTATCGGCAACGCCCTTGTGGACATTCTGGCTCATGAAGACGATGCTTTTGTCGAGAAGACCGGTTTTGGAAAAGGCGGGATGAATTATGTCAACAGTGACTTTATCGATAAGATGATCTCCCTGGCGTCCGGTACGCCTGTTGTTGTTCCGGGTGGTTCGGCGTGTAATACCACAATCGGTGTGGGAAAGCTCGGCGGAAAAGCACGATTTGTCGGAAAATGCGGTCAAGATGCCATGGGAAATTTGTTTAAAGAAGATCTGAAAAGCAACCATGTGAATCCTTTTCTGATGACTTCCACATTACCCACCGGCAGGGTGTTTTCTATTGTGACACCCGATGCGCAGCGTTCCATGTTTACATATCTTGGTGCGGCGTCCGAGACAACGCCGGCCGAAATAGCCGGGTGCAGCTTCATTGATGCAGCCGTCGTGCATGTCGAAGGTTATCTCCTTTTTAACAGCGACCTGATCATATCGGCATTGAACAGGGCAAAAGAAGATGGGGCCATGGTTTCTCTGGACCTGGCGAGTTATACGGTGGTTGAATCGTCAAAGGAGCTACTGGAAACACTCGTTACTGACTATGTGGACATTCTAATCGCCAACGAAGACGAGGCTGCGGCATTTACCGGGCATGTTGATGAACGAAAAGCGATTGAAGCCCTCTCTGAAAGAGCCAGAATAGCGATATTGAAAATCGGGGAGCGTGGAAGCTATATCGCGCATAGTGGCAAAATCGTGAAAATCGATCCCATGGGAACAGGTTCTGCCATCGATACCACCGGCGCCGGTGATTTATGGGCGTCCGGATTTCTATTCGGTCTCACCCGAGGCTATGCTGTTGAAACGTGTGGTAGAATTGCATCAGCTTGTGGATACGAGGTGTGTCAGGTTGTTGGTGCGGCTATTTCCGATGAGGGATGGGCAAGGATAAAAAGGATAATGGAGGAATAATGGCAAAACAAAAACGGGTTACACGAAAACAACTCCTCAAAGAACCGGATGAGTTTATCACCACAACCGGTAGAATTATTCGCTGGGGACAACAGTATGCCAAACAATTGACATATGCTGCAGGTGTTTTCCTGCTCCTGCTGGTGGTTATTGCCGGTTATCGATATTTTTCAAATAATGCCGAAAACAAGGCTTTTACCCTGCTTGATCAAGCTGTCGGCAAATATGAAACCCAAAAAGCGGGTATGGATGTCCCTGGGGCGTATGAGGGTGTCAAACAAGATTTTGAATATATCATCAGAAAATATGACAATACCGAAGGTGGTCAGCTGGCGATGGTGGTTTTTGCCGGTATAAGCCATGATGCGGGAGATGCGGAAAGGGCTATTCAACTATATGAGGCGGCTTTAAATCATTTTAAGAGCGACACGACCTATCAAAACCTTCTCTGGACCGGTCTCGGGTATGCATATGAAAAAAAGCAGGATGTCCGTATGGCGGTTTCCTGTTTTGAAAAAATAGCCGGTGGTATGGATCCGGTGGTCAAGGATGTCGCGCTTTTTAATATGGGCCGTCTCTATCAGGAACTGGGTGATACAGACAAAAGCAAACAGGCTTATG
>JASJGV010000239.1:0-5438 GCA_033791325.1 Desulfobacterales bacterium
CCCTCGATAATATCCAGAGGTATGAGCGGCTTGGTCCGGCAACCATGGCGTAGTGATAGGTTTCTTGATCCAGGGCAATCACATGATATCCGCCATAAATGTTGACCTTGGAGGGTGTTGCTATCTCCAACATAGTCCCACCAGAGCACTTTTACAGATATCCTGCATGATATCTGCACCGGTTCAATTATTCAGATTGTTGGATTTTCATGATATCATTTGTACTCCTTTTTAAGAGATTCCCTATTTGTACTACCAAAAGAAACCTTCACATATAGATCGGTGCCGGGAATTAGAGCTTTGATCAATCCAGAGGATGTTTCTAAGGTAAAGACTTTGTAACAATATAGAGATAATTTTTATTCTAGGGCTGAAAATATTGGGAAGTCTTAAGTCAGCTTCCATCTACACGCCGAGTAGACTCCAATCCTCACCATCCTCAAATCCGATCCTTTCAGACGCTTCTCGAAGTCCGAGCTACAGTCCCAACTCCCAGAACAATCTCTACACGCCCTTTAGAAAACCATGGTGGAATTGTATGAAGGGACTGCGAAAGGGGTTGTTGGGGAGGGGAGTTTTAGATTGTCAGATGGATCGCCAATGGTGAAGTGGTTGTTTTACTTTGGGGATTGACTCTATGCTCGACTTCAAAGTATCAATGGATAGGTAAGAGGGATCGCAATCAGCCTAATTGTATTATGGGGTATTGACATCTTATGATCTCCATTGAAGGAAAATGGTATGACGGGAAAACATCGACGGTAGGAGATGTTGTGTGCATCGTTTATGACAACGGTGCTTATCGCATCGAACGAATGAGCGATGGTGGTCTGATCCTGATCCGGCCACGTTTTGACATAAAAATATCTCCAAGATTGGCCAATACCCAACGCTATCTTCTTTTCCCTCAAGGTGAAAAATTTGAAACCGGCGACAATGATATTGTTGATCGGATAGAAACGCATTTTGTAAAACCCTCGTGGCTCAAAATCGTTTATACGCTGGAGAGTCACTGGCGGTATGTTTTATCTGCCCTGGCATTGCTGCTTTTCATCCTCTGGTTTGGTATGTCTTATGGAATCCCATGGGTTGCGAAAACCATCGCTTACAGGCTCCCTTCCTCCATGCTGGTTTTTGCCGGCAATCAAACACTTGACATCCTGGATCGATCTATTTTCGAATCGTCAGAACTGGATGCAAATATCCAAAAGAGAGTCTTGAACCACTTCCAGCCAGTGATGGAGCTGCATTCAGATCATACCCTGGAGATCGTGTTTAGAAAAGGTGGGAGGATAGGCCCGAATGCATTTGCCCTGCCCAGTGGAACCATTGTCTTTACCGATGAAATGGTCCATATTGCAGCGCATGATGATGAACTTTTGGCTATTCTAAGCCATGAAATAGGCCATATTGTAAATCGTCATGGTATGAGAACTCTGATTCAGGATTCTATTTTTGGATTTGTTTTGCTGGCGATTACAGGGGATGTGTCCGGATCATCTGAACTGTTCCTCGGCTTGCCGATTTTGTTGACGGAACTGGCCTATTCAAGAAAATTTGAAAGGGAGGCAGACGAATATGCTTTGGTCACCATGCGTACCCATGGCATATCCCCTTTTCACTTTGCTTCTTTAATGCATCGCATTGAGAACCAGAAGTCCAGCGCTTCAGGTATCGCGTCTGGAAAGTGGATCAATTATTTATCAACACACCCGCTAACGGAAGAGCGTCTTAAAGGATTTGTTTCGCATGACGGATCGAATTGAAAAAATAGGCCGATCGATTGTACAGCACGGTTCATACAACCGGCGTGCCTACCTCATGAAACTGTATGACCAGGATGTCATTCACATCCTGCCCGCCTTGGATTGCCTGGCCCACGACAACCACTATGAAAAAATTCTGGCCAAGGTGCCATCAGGAAGTAAGACCGTTTTTGAAAGACAAGGCTACATTCAAGAGGCCGTTATACCGGGATACTTCAATAATCGGGAGCATGCCTTTTTTATGTGTAAGTATCTTTCTTCGGGTCGCAGGCAGATAACCGGGTGTCAGAAAATCCAGGAAATCCTGTCTCTGGCAAAGCAACAGGGACTACTTCCATCGAAGAAAAATTCCACTCAACCCGTGAATATTCGTATCTGCGGACCTGAGGACGTCGGGAAAATGAGTCGGGTATTTAAATCAGTCTTCAAGACCTATCCGTTTCCCATATTCGATGCTGATTACCTGGCCACCGTCATTAAAAACAAGCAGGCGATATATTTTTGTATGGAAAATGGCCGGCAGATCAATGCCATTGCCGCGTCTGAAATTGACTCTGACAACAAGGGGGTCGAAATGACGGATTTTGCGACCCTCCCTGGATACCGAGGGCAGGGTTTGGCAGGGTGTCTCCTGGAAGATATGGAGCGGGCGATGAAGGGGCAGGGCATGAAAACCGCATTCAGCATCGCCCGGGCACTCTCTCCAGGTATGAATATTCTTTTTGCAAAAAAGGGCTACGCTTTTGGCGGGACACTCGCCAACAACACCCAGATTTCCGGCCACATTGAGAGTATGAATGTCTGGTATAAATCACTTGGGGCTTCTCTCGATTGATTTGAAGATATTTCTTTGATTGGAATATGGGCTGTGCTATACTTTTACGAAAGTTGTTTCACGTAAAATAATCTATATAACACTATGAATTAATTGCAATAAAGGTCAACGACTTTTTAGATGATCTTTTTCTGAAGGAGACGAGCATGGGGATTGAAGAGACCGTTTATCATATAGAATTTATCAACTCTCGGGAGACGTCGGATGTCTCACTTTCGGAACTCGTGGCAGGTGCCACGGATTTTCTCGCGCATTTTGGCGGGGCATATCTTTTGGGGGAAGCCTTCCACGGCATCGTTGGTGACGGCGGCGGTGAAACAAAATTCAAAAGACTCCTGCAGGCCTCCGGATACGAGCGTGACGCAAAGGGCTTTTTTACTGAAATTACGGATAAGCTGGCAAGTTCCGCCAGCAACGATCCCGTTCCCATGATTGTCAACAACGTGGCTATGCCAAATCTTCTGGTACTTTCCATACTCGAAAAGATCATCCCGGGCAACAGGTTCATATCTGCCCGGAATGTAAGTCAGTATGAAAAACTGGCCAATGAATCCATTCCTGAAAATGATCGTGAGTCCCTGCAGAAAGTTATGGACACCTATCCGGTGCGCCTGTCGCTGCACACCTTGCGCCAGATGAGAATATCCAGAAACGTCACCTATCAGTATGCGCCCTTCGTAGAAGAACTGGACCCGGTGGGTCAGACCAACACCTGGATCGGTCAGTTTCATCAGGGTCTGCTGGAGCAGATGTATCAGAACCGGGTTATTTTCCTGCTGAACATGAGTTGCCCGGTCTACTGCCGTTTTTGTTTTCGAAAACACAAAGAATCACGGAATCAGACAAACCCCACCCAGGCCGATATAAAAAAAGCGGTCAAACATATTGAGCAATCACCGTCTGTCAAGGAAATCGTCATCACCGGGGGAGATCCGTTTCTGAACAAGAAGAACATGATGTCTGCCATCGATGGATTGAAACAAGTGCCGCATGTTCAGACCCTGCGTCTTGCCACACGGTCCATATCTTACTACCCGCACCTTTTTTACGACAACGATGCGTTCTGGCTCAACTATCTCAAAATGAAAAACCTGGAATTGCAGCAGACCGGAAAACGCCTGGAGGTCGCCACCCATTTTATCCATCCGGATGAAATTTCCCTGGATAGCCTGGATATTATTTCCGAATTGGTGAAGAATGGTATAGCCGTTTATGTGCAGACACCTTTCCTGGAGGATTGCAATGACAAAGGACCTGAACTCACCAGGCTTTTCAGCCTGTTGAGGGGGGCCGGCGCGGAACTTCACTATATCTACATTCCCTGCAGTCCGATTCACGGCAACAGTGTCTACTGGAGTCCCATTTCAAAAGGATTAGAAGTATCAAGGTATCTACGGGCCCATCTCTCGGATCGTATCATCCCCAGAATCTGTACAGCCACACCTATCGGGAAAATCGACTGGCATTCCAGTGGATGGGCTGTGGAAAGAGACGCGACAGAGGATCACTTTATCTGGATCAGGACACCCTACACCCAGGAGTATTTCAAGGCTTTTGCCGAGAGAATGGACCAGTTCGATAATGTTAGGGTTAACAACGAGGGGACGCTGGATGCCCGGTTTATGGCGCAGATAGGGGATGAACGATTATTTATCGGTTCCCGGAAAGCCCGTACCGTAAAAACGGCTGCCACCGACCATGAGGCCCTGAAGACGTTGCAGACAGAAGCCCTGAAGGATCAGCGAATCGGACATACCATCGTGTCCACGTCTTCGAGCAGGATCTTGAGGGTACATGAAACCCGTGTGGAGATCGATGCGACAGCAGGTGAAGAGGAACTCGAATACATCCGGAAAAATCACAGGATCACGGATGTGGTCTTTTCTTCCATACAGGATGCCATGGACAACCTGTATCAAATTAAAACCCTGATACGTAGAATTGGCGATATTCATCACGTAAATGCTGTGAGGCTGCGGAGTTTCAAGTTCAACTACTATCCAGAAATTTACACCCGGGGTGTTGTCGATCTTTTAGGCTCCCTCAATCGATTAACGGTGGCCGATCCAATGAGATTAGAAATCGAAACCCAGTTCTTGCATTCAAACGAGATCAAACCGATCCATGAAAAACTGACCAGAGCATTGAACAACAAGGGTATCACGGTCTATTGCAACACGCCCTTGCTGGCATCCATCAATGATACCGCAGATAAAATTCATAGCCTGGCTTTTGGCCTGAGGCATATCGGCATCGAATTTCACCAGATCTACGTTACGGGAGGGCCCCTCCAGAGAGCATGGGGCACCAAACATCCCGTGGATTTACAGGATGTGATCGATATCGCCACGCAGGTCCGGAGGGACGGCAGTGGCAGGGAGATACCCCGTTATGTGGTGTTGACGGAGCTGGGAGATGTGGACTTTGGTCTGACGTCGAAAATATCCGGAAAAAATGAAAACATGACCATAAGTCTTTTACCCTACGACATCGACTATTTCAAAGCAATGGATCCCGCTTTTACATGGCCAGATCATGTCTCAACCGATGATGACGGCCATCCGGTTGTTCCGGTTTCAGGCCTGACCAACGCCACTGATTTTTTCATGACCTGATTCGAACGCGCAACCTTGAAAAGGACATGAGAACGCCGAGCATGCGTTGCAGTTCCGAGGCGCCCTCCAGGTTGGGGATGAAAAACGGAGCGACTCAAAAAATAATTTTTCCTTTTGTGCAATAGGCGTTATCTCAATCAATCACAAGTTTCGGTTTGAATACTCATAAGCGGAGTCTTCTGTTTTTTTGATGACGGCGTCCTGATCAATCACTCGCGCCAA
>JASJGV010000240.1:0-3864 GCA_033791325.1 Desulfobacterales bacterium
AAGGCCAATGACATCTGCAACCGCTATGGCCTGGACACGATTTCGACGGGCAGCGTCATCGGATTTGCCATGGAATGCTATGAAAAGGGCCTTTTATCTAAAAAGGATACCGGCGGCATCGACTTGACTTGGGGAAACCACCAGGCAATGGTAGAGATGGTAAAAAATATTGGGGAGAGAGAGGGTTTAGGTCGGCTGCTGGGGGAAGGAACCAAGCGGGCTGCGGAACAGATCGGCGGAACGGCTTCCGAGTATGCAATTCATGTGAAAGGGCTGGAGTTTCCAATGCATGATCCCAGGATCGCCGCAGGGTATGCAGTCCAGTATGCTACCGGTAGTATTGGAGCAACTCATTCCGAAGCGCAGCTGTCTTCTTATTTTATCGAAGACTATCTATATGTAAATCCGGAGGATGAGCCGCGCTTGTTAGACGTTCTCGAAGAGTTTGGCTATTCTGGGCGACTAGATCGTTTTGAACCGCAAGGGAAAGGAGAAATGGTTGCTAAAATGCAGAACTTTGGTGCCATGCTTAATTCCATGGTCGTCTGTTCCTTCATGCTTGAATACCAGAGGGTGAGGCCTTCAGAGTTTATCGAACTGCTCAATTCCGTTACCGGTTGGGACATGGACTACGATGAGTGTATGAAAACCGGCGAACGTATCTGTAATCTAACCCGGATGTTTAACGTCAGAAGGGGGATCAGCAGGAAAGATGATATGCTCCCCGCCAGAATTTTAACCTGCAAGCGTATGGCAGGGACGAATCCTGAATACCTTCCGCACCTGGGAGTAATGCTCAGCGAATACTACGCACTTAAAGGATGGAGTGAGGAGGGTATACCGCCCGCAGAAAAGCTCGAGGAACTGGGCCTCATGCAATGCTTGACGTAATTGCAAGACTGGGTAGCAGCATTTTAGTACATGGTTCAGGGAGTATTCATATTTTCGGATTCATACAAAATGATATTCACACCGTCAAACTGCATGCAATGATTTTCTATGGCCTCTTATCGGTCACCTCCGATCAAAGGCTATTTTAATTATGTGAACAATTTTCAATTTGCACAAAAAGTCTTTAAAGAATGATTGTTTTTGCCAGGGCTTATTTGACAGGATTTTGGTCAAAGAAAGAGAGCAGACAGGGCGATCAGCTGTGTTACAAAGTCTTTTGTCTGTAAGGCTCGCCGTTAAAAGTGGCCGGTGCATTTTCCACAGCGGCCTCAGCCAGTTTTCCTGGGATGAAAGCCTTGCGGCCTTCCACCTTAACAGCGTTTTTCTTAAGAACGGTCAAGGCTTCTTCGCATTCAAACAAAACCCCTGTGTTTTCCAACAAATAGACCGAAGCGTCGTGAATCCGCTCCAGCTCTTCATCGGCCAGAACTTTAAGTCGAGGTACACATGCCATGGGGCACCTCTCTTCAATCGATTTGCCAGATTTCTATGTCCATTTAGCGGCTACTTATCTACAATACAACGGCAACCGCAATATCGCACACGTTGGTCTCTGTATTGCGTGTTTCAATGGCGTCACCTACCGCCGTTAAGAGGGTAAAAATGTCATGCCTGTGCAGCAGCGCGTGAATGTCCAATCCTTTACTGACGGCCCTGGTTATTGTGGACCCGTCTGTAATTGCCCCCGCAACGGGTGTGGGCCCGTCGGTACCATCCGTGCCTATAGAGCAAACCGCGATAGGATCGGAGATTTTTAAATCTAGACAGGCCCCGGCGGCGAATTCCTGGTTGCGGCCACCTTTACCGTAATCATCATTCTCGATCCTGACGACGGTTTCACCGGTGGCAATCAACGCACAGGGTGGTTTTACCGGTCTTTTCTTTTCATAGGCTTCACGGGCAATTGCCGTGAAAAAGCGTCCAGCTTCACGGCTTTCACCCGTCAGACAGGAGGTCAGCACAATCGTTTCCAATCCCATATCTTGTGCCTTACGAACCGCGGCATCGGCCAGTTCGGTGGTTTTGACCACCATGAAATTGTAAATGCTGTAAGTGGCATGGTCGGCAATGGAAAAGGTATGCTTTTCCGGTTTGGATAGATATCGCTGCACGGCCTCAGGCGTTTTGCCCCACAGACCGAATTTTTTCAAAATACGTACCGCATCGGTGAATTTGGAATTGTCGGGACTGGTCCAGTCCGTATTCAATTTCATGGGATCGCCGATGGCATCCGAAACCGTCAGATTGACCATAGTAGCCGGATGGATCACATGGGCCAGGCGGCCCAGTTTGATCTGCGACAGGTGCCCCCTGACAGTCATGATTTCATCGATATCTGCGCCGGAGTTGACCATCAGTCGACTGGTGGTCATTTTATCTTCGAATGAAATTTCGTCCAACGGGTAACAACACAGGGAGGATACGCCCCCCGACATCAGACAGATCACCAGGTCGTCGGGGCCTGCCTTGTGGGCGATTTCGAGTACATGCCGGCCGGCTGCCACGCTACGCTGATCCGGTACGGGATGCGCTGATTCCATTACCCGAATCCGGTTCAGCCGACCGAGTTGACCGTCCTTAACTGCGATAAATCCATCTCTGATGCGGTCACCCAGGATTTCTTCCAAAGCTGCTGCCAGCGGGAACGTGGCCTTGCCCGCACCGATGGCGTAGATATTTCGAAAATTTCGCAGATCAAATGATTGGTCTTCGATTTTGAGAACGCCATCTACCAGGTGCACCTTATTTTTGACAGCTTGTCGGGCGTTGACACCTTGCAAGGCATAGGTGACGATGTCGATGGCTTTTTCGCGGCCGGCTGTAAATCCGTGTGCCACTAAACGGTCCCGATTCTTGATCAACGTATGCATGTTCTATCCAAATCCTTTACCAGTTTATACTTAGTGAACCTGCAAACAGAAAACCGTCGCCCTTTTTCTCCTCCGGTTCAATCGATTTACATCGGATACCGGCCGTATTTTTCTTTGGCCTGAATCATAGCCAAGATGTTTTCCACCTTACAGAAATCGGTGATACTGTTGGATGTGGCCAGAATATAGCCGCCGCCTGGGGCCAGTGCCTTTATTTTTTTCCTGACCTCGGCTTCCACTTCCTCTTCCGTTCCCCCGCTCAGGGTATAATTCAAATCAATGTTACCCCACAGGCAAAGCCTGTCACCGTATTGTTTTTTATACTTGAAAATATCCATGACATCCGGTTGAAAAGGATTGAAACCATTCATTCCCATGGAAAGCAGATCGTCAAACAAAATGCGAAGATCACCGTCGGAGTGGTAGACCCAGGGTATCGTCAGCGTTCCGGCAAACCGCTTCATTCGCGGAAGAAAAATCTCCCGGAATACTTTTGGCGAAAAGAATGGACCTGAATTAAAGGCGATATCGTCGTAACACACCAAAAAATCGACGCCTGCGGCGGTCAGACCCTCGGCTACGCGGGTATTCCAGTCGATGTAGCGGTCCAGCAAGGTTTCAATTAATTTGACGTTTTCGTATAGCGCATAGGAGAATTCCACCAAGCCCATGGAAAAAATGGTGTTCATCATTCCGGTACGCATGCCGGCGAAAATCGCCAGATCGCTGCCTCCGAAGCGGTCAACGTATCGTTTGGCCTTGTCGAAGTACCCCGCCTGATTCGGATCGGTCAGAATAAAAACCTCGTTATACTCTTTTTCATTTGTAATCAGCCCTTCGCCCTGTAAGTGGGCAACACCATGCTCGTCAAATAACTTCTTGCAGAACTGCGGGGCAATATAGTCGTCTTCGATGTAGCAGATGGCATCCATACCCATTTTGGCGTGAAACTGGGCATCGTCTAAAGACTCATATCCCAAGGTCCGCACCAGTTTTTGGCGAATACCTGGATCTGTCCAATCGGCAAAGGGCACTTTGTCAG
>JASJGV010000241.1:0-2986 GCA_033791325.1 Desulfobacterales bacterium
TTTCATGTTCGTCCAGTTATCCCGGGAGTGCGTATTAGAACCTGATGTGACTGAGTTATTGATAAATTACTTTTCTACCGCTTGTCATAATAATGTTCCGAAAACAGGATCGCGGCATAAGGGTTTGTAACAGAAAAACGGTCCTCAATCGGAATGTTTTTCTGGCAACCCCTATAGGTGGAGAAGTGAAACAAAGAGAAATCAGCTCGATGTGAATACTATAAATATCAGCAGCAGATCAGAAAGAAGACAGTAATAGAGGTATTTTAGCGTGTACTATATTCTATAGAGTAATGGGTTAGTTAAAGTCAAGCTCTTTGTCAGTTTCACTAAAATACACTGGTTTATTGAGATTGTATCTGTGTCGGTCCCTTGCTTCAAGTCCTCGTAATACTGCAGTATGAACCCCAAGGGCACTTCCTGTGGTCGCCTGCGGCTTGAAGTTCCGCCCCGTCTTGAACTTAAACCAAAACCCTTTTCGAGAGTTGGCTTCTATTCTTGAAAAAAATAAAATTTTGATAAATATTGGAGCCTGAACGGAGTCAGCTAATAATACAAAATATCGATAGCATTGGATGGCGTTTATGGATCATCCGGATTATCCAGTTATTTAAGAATTATGTTCGTAATGTGATGGTGACGGTGTTGGATAAAAGAAACCAGCCTAAGCAGGAAACCGGCTGCCCGACTGCGGGATCAGACATGGGCCTATAGGGAAGAACATACTGTGACGCTTAAAAGCAGTGGTAACCATTGGAATAAAAATGGATCACAATAAGATAATATGCGTATACTGCAAAAGAAATGCTGGGCTAATGACAAGCGACAACACGACCACGGTCATTTGTTGCACATTGCGGAACTGCTACAGGCTTGGAAACTTATAAAGAACTATTCGACAATTGGGTCTATAAGACAACCAAAACAATTGATTACGCCAAATCAGATCTTAAGATTATATTTATTTGCAAAAAAACCCTACCTGGTAATGTTTCATGCTCGGTGATTACCCTAGCATCTCTTCGACAAGTCGTCTCCATTCCTCTTCAAGCGACATATCCGGTCTCATCCTGCCGGCACGGGAATACCAGTAGTCTGCATTCCACAAAACCCCTTCTTCACGATGCAGATAGGCATGCACGGCGCTTCCCTGAACCGTCGGAATATCTTGCGCGATGGCGTGCGCTTTGTCCCAATCCCCTTTCTTATCCCACCAGAGAGAATTCAGCCTCCCGGAGAGATCGGGCGGAGGCCCTTCGTTATCGACACTCTTGATAAATCCATCAATGTTCATAGTCGCCCTCGATATATATGGTATTGTTATCTAAACCTAAAATGAACGTTTCAACTCAGGTTGGATATGAGAGAACTTGACAGGCTTTTCCAGATGATAAAGCTCAGCCCTGTCTGCAGTGAAATAGCACAGTTCAAAACATCAATATTGGAGATGCTAACGGAACCCGCCTTTGCGGTACAACCTCCAGGCCAACACCCACATGGCCAGCAAGGGGCGTTGCTTAAGCCGTGGCTCGACATGCACGGTGACCCCCGAGTGACGCTCGATCTTCCACAGGATATAGTCCACACCACCCTCAAAGGTAGCCGTGGCTTTGAGCAGTCTCAATATGGAAAGCAGCTTCCCCTGCATTGACCGTAATTTCCAGAGCAGTCGGCTGACCCGTCGTTTCCCCGCCGAAATAGTCACGCTGTATTGCTGCGGGCCATCACTGTTGTAGACAGGCACAGGGAAAGAAAGGGCTTCCATGGCTATACCCGTGACTTCCTCATAATATGCTTCGGCTTCATCAAAAAGGCGGGCCCGCTTTTCCGGGTTTTCCGATCTGAGTTCGGCGCCGTATGACAGCGTCAGACCCCGGCCCCACAATTGCCGTGCCGTAAATTCGGGCGGGACGTTCGGCAGCACACGCCGGACAAAAGTTAAAACGGCTTGTGCAAAGCTTTTGAACACGCGTTGAGCGATATCGTCATTGCGCGCAAACAGCAGGGCGGTCGGCTGGGAAAAACGACCCCACAAATAAGAATGAAACCAGCGTCTGGAAGTTCCTTTTTGAAAATCTGCCATAGACAGGACAGCATACTTGGTTCGCACGACATGCCCCTCAACATTCTTCTCCAGATAGTAAACATTGGGCGGCAACAACACATTTAAAGCAGCCTGTATGGAACGCTTGTATGCACTGCGGTAATCGTCCACCAGCAGATATAGATCCACCAGTCCATCGAGGTCGTCTCCCGAACGCAGACAGGAGCCATAAAACAGGATAGCCTGAGCAGCCTCGCCGTGGCGCTCCAGAATTTCATCTATCAGTGCATTGACTTCCGGTGAAGCTGTCTGTCTGGAATTGCGGGCAATGGCATTTATTAATTGAATGGGGATTTTCATCATTGAACCCGTATGAAGTCTGCCGTGCCGCCATATCGCACAATGGTTGGTTTCTCCCGACTCTCGGGAGTGTAAAGCTGCCCATCCAGTGTGAAACCGCTGTCGAGGTGTAGCTTTATTTCATGGGCGTTATGACTGTAAAAACCATTTTCGGCCGTGTTGAAAACACCCGGACGACCGCGCAGGACAGCCGGCAGCGCCATCAGCAGATGCTGCGGAAACGCCCGGACGGCACTGTAGTGCAAAGGGCCTGATTCAATACCCCAGTATGGGTAAATCCCAAGGAACAGCCGTTCCAGAGTGCTGGCAAGAACCACAAAGGAATCAAATTTTTGTGGGGGCTTTTCGTCCAGGGTGACAGAAATGGGAATGGGCGGTATGAAACCACTGCGCCGCCGGATTGCAGACCACAAAAACCGCAAGATGGTGATACCGGGGCCTAACTCACCCCGCAGGCCCTTCGTATTGACTTTCCGATGGAAGTATTCAATCCCCTGGTAGATGGCCGAAGCGCCAAAAAACATCCCGTAATACGTCTGATGACCGGGTGCTTGAACCTGTAATACCGGGCGTTGGATTACC
>JASJGV010000242.1:0-3066 GCA_033791325.1 Desulfobacterales bacterium
CCTTGGCTCTGAAATCCTCCAGCTTTTGACGTTGGGGTTTATCTGGGGCGTGCGTAGGTGTTGTGTCCATCAGGCCACGTTGGACATGGTCTTACGCGGAGCCGGAGCGCCCCGTAAAAGGCCTTTCGTGGAAAGATCCTCGTCGATGTCCGGCCAGTGGATACCGAAGCCCCCGCCTGCAAGCTTCCAGTTGCCGCGCTGCTCGGCGCTGGCGTGCAACAGGCGCGGATACCAGGCCAGCGGCACGCTGATCGTGCGCCCGTCCATCAGATCCACGCTCAAGCTGTCTTCGGTAAAATGTACGTCTTTGACCCGTTCTCCGGGTCTATTCTGAGAAATACTCATGCCAGGCCTCCAAAAGCCCCTGTTGGTTATCGATGACCAGTTTTTCCATCTCACGCAGCTCTTTGGCGCTAAAGCCCAGGTTGCGGACCAGCGCCACGGGATCGAGCCAGAACTTGCAGGTCTGCTCATCCCGGTCGATATGCACGTGGGGCGGCTCATTGGGCTCGTGACTGTAAAAATATAAGCGGTACGGGCCGGATCGCAACACCGTGGGCATGTCGTGCGCCCCTCCTTTTGAAACAAGCTCGTCCTTTGCATACATTTATCAATGATCATGACTATTATTCAGTTTCGCCAAGTAATAGTCAATCCCTATAAAGGAGAACGTTGGCGAGAAAAACTGACAAAGAAGCGATTCAAAAACTTTCGGGAAAATGAAAAAACGCTTGGGGGGGTGTGACTTGGTAAAAAATTTCGGATAGGGGGAATATAACCAATTAAGCACTGTCTTGGATTTGAAAATGTTTGGTCCTAAAAAAACAAAACTTTCATACGGGCCGGCCTCATCGGGCGAATCACAATATTGAATAAAGATAATGATTCATCTATTTGATCCATGCTTGACGAAATCATACAACTCTGAGAGGCTAGGTGAACAACAACGCCATTTGGCGTTCAATCAGACCGCAACCAAATGAACAACCATATCACCGAATCAACCGACATCCTATTGCGGCTTCGTGAATGTGCTGAAAAAAGGATACTTTTTCTTGCGCATGCGATCAGGCAGATGTCCAAACCGGATAGAATGATTACAACCGCTGATATTCGCAATGTGGTTGCAGGCGGTGAGATTTTAGAGGACTACCCTGACGATTCAAGAGGGCGTAGCTGCTTGATGCTGGGATTTGTGCATAAACGTCCATTGCACGTTGTATGCGCGCCAAAAGATGATTATTTAGCAATTATTACCGCCTATCTTCCCAGTAATCAAGAATGGGAAAACGACTATCGAAAAAGGAAAAAGAAATGAAGTGCATGCATTGCCAAGGAGAAATGAAAAAAGGATCGGCGCCATTTCATATTGACCGCCAGGAGTATCATTTGACCCTGGATGCCGTCCCGGCCTGGGTTTGTCAGCAGTGTGGCGAGGCCTATTTTGATGAACAGGAAGTGGATTCGATTCAAGAGATCATTCGGGCCATTGAAGAACGGGCCAAAAAGTTATCCGTAGCTGCATAAACCCCATCGTTGCAACGTTGGGGTAAAACCAATCAAGGCCCCGCCACTGCTGGCCACCCACCCGTCAGAATCGAAAAGGTAACCACGAAAAATCTTGATGGCCCAATCCTATCCACACCGCCTGTAGATTATATGTTAGGGAATGGATGGAAAGCCGATCAGGAGTTTTCGTAAATCCTGGCGAAGAATTTGCGAAATTGCTGGTATCGAAGACTTCCGCTATCACGACCTGTGCCACACGTTTTGTTCAAATCTCTTGCTGAGCGGTGCGAGTTAAAAAGATGTTAAGGAAATGATTGACCATGCCGATATTTCAATCTGATCGTTATTTACATCTGACATTGCACCATCATCGAGCCACTCAGGAAAAGCTTGTTAAGCATTATGAAAACCCAACTTATTGATCTAAAAAAAGGTGAGCTACACAACAGCCCCACAAAGGGCTTTCAGACAAAAAAACAGGGAGTCAGCATTGTCGCTGACTCCCCGTTATATTATTTTAAATCTGGTCGGGGCGAGAGGATTTGAACCTCCGACCCCTTGAACCCCATTCAAGTGCGCTACCAGTCTGCGCTACGCCCCGACAAGAAACAGACCTTTAGCACCATCATTTTAAGGTGTCAAGGAGGCTAAAGCAAAAAAGTGAACCCCCAGAGCCATTTAGAACCGGCCTTGCCCCGGGCCCTGAAACCAGGCGACACCATCGGCATTGTTGCACCAGCCAGCCCCTTTGACCGACAATCATTCGATGCCGGTGTCCGGGTCCTGGAATCCATGGGCTTCAACCTGGTCATTCCAGAGGATATTTTTGATCAAAACGGCTACCTGGCCGGCTCGGACCAGCGCCGGGCGGATCTGTTGAGCCGGCTGTTTGTCGATCCCGACATTGGCGGCATCATCTGTGCCCGCGGAGGATACGGCGCCATGCGCATCCTGCCGCTGCTGGACGCGGATTCCCTATCCCACCATCCCAAGATGTTTGTCGGATTCAGCGACATTACGGCGCTGTTGGGTTTTCTGGTGGAGCGCTGCCGCATGGTGGCGTTTCACGGACCCACGGTCACCACCCTGGGCAGCGCTGATCCCGCGACCCGGGACCGTTTCTTATTGGCCTTAACCAAACGGGCACCGTTGTCCCTTGCCAGCGCGTCTAAGCATGTGATTCAATCCGGCAGGGCAACAGGGCCATTTCTTTGCGGTAACCTGACCTTGTTTAACCACCTGACGGGCACCCCGTTTCAGCCGGATTTCAGCGGCTGCATTCTGCTGATCGAGGATCAGGGGGAGGCGCCTTACCGCATCGACCGCATGCTGACCCAGATGATGCTGGCCGGCTGTTGGGACGGTCTTGCCGGCCTGGCGCTGGGGGCGTTTACCAACTGCGGATCGGCCCAAGCGATCCACCGCATCGTTGCCGACCGGCTGGGCGGGCTGAACATTCCCATTCTGGCCGGATTTGACGTGGGCCACGAAGCGATCAACATGACGCTGCCTGTGGGTCTGCCGGTGCAACTGGACACTCACTCTGGAACCTTGACC
>JASJGV010000243.1:0-3117 GCA_033791325.1 Desulfobacterales bacterium
GTAATTTCCATATGCGGTGATTCCACATTTTTTCACGGCAGTATCCCGGCACTGGTCAATGCCGTTCACAACCAGTCAAATATGATCCAGGTGGTGCTCGATAATTCCACCACAGCCATGACCGGTTTCCAACCTCATCCAGGTAACAATTTAAATGTTATCGGAAAATCAGCTTTGTCTATTGACATTGAAGCACTGTGTCTCTCTTTAGGCTGTACTGTGACCATTAGCGACCCCTTTGATCTTCGCGGCACCACAAAAACTATTCGCAACTTGCTTAAAGAGAATAATGGAGTTCGCGTCCTGATCCTTCGCAGGGAGTGTGAACTTTACCGTAAAAAACTTGTAAAAACCAATCCCTTCAAAATGAAATTGAATCAGGATCTTTGCAAAGGAAACGAATGTGGAATTTGTTCACGAGAATTCCGGTGCCCCGCATTGGTGCTGGATCCAAAAATCCAAAAATCAATAATTAAGGAAGATATCTGCTCAGGTTGCGGCGTATGTGTTGATATCTGTCCTTTCAATGCCATAAGCAGGGAGGAGTAAATGACCATGACTCTCCAAAACGATCCTTTGAATCTAATTATTTGCGGCATCGGAGGCCAGGGTAATATCCTTGTTTCCCGAATGATTGGTAAGATACTGAATACCAAAGGCTTTCATGTCAATATTGGTGAAACATTTGGTGCAGCCCAACGAGGTGGTACTGTTTTCAGTTGCATGCGTGTCTCCAAAAATAAAAACTATGGCCCGCTGATTCCAGAGGGCCGTGCCCATATGGTATTGAGCCTGGAGCCCCTTGAAGCTTTGAGAATTCTCGGCATGTATGGAAATCCGGAAATTGCCACCATCGTCAATACCCAATCTGTTCTACCGGTTGGCGTGTTAGCTGGAGAATTCGATTATCCGGATTCGGACAGTCTGCAACGGGCTATACAAAAATTTTCCGGGAAATATTGGGCTATCAATGCCACTAAAATTGCCATGGAACTGAATGCCCCAATTGTGACGAACATTATCATGCTTGGTGTGTTAGCCCAAAGTGGGGTCATTCCCGTTGATGAAGATGATATTCGTAAGGAAATTAAAATCAGCCTTCCATCGTCTGTAGTCGATCTGAACCTTCGAGCGCTTAGTATGGGGGTGAATGCGGTAGAGGCATAACTTTTTCTCAATTGCTAAAGAATCACCGGTCGGACAACCCTCCCGGTAACAGGGCTGTTTGTTAAAGGCTCTTGAGCCATAAGGCACACAACTGTCAATAAGCAGCCTAATTTAAAAATAAAGGAGATAGGAACATGTTAAAAAAGGCAAGTTTTTTGGGATTCATTTTTGTCATGGTTTTTGCTTTTACAGCATCGGCATCCAACTCGCTCGTAGACAGTGCATTGGAAAAAGAAAAAGCGATTACAATGACAATTGCCCACCCTGAGCCACCCGACCCTTTGAATTATATTCATTCTGCAGCTTTAGATTTTAAAAAATATGTGGAAGAAACCTCTAACGGCAAAATAACGGTTAAAATTGCACCGGGAGGTCAGCTAGGTGATTCCGCTGAGATGCCGAAACAAATTCAGATGGGTGCCATTGAAGGCGCCATGTCCATAGCCGAAGGTCACATCGCACCTTACTACAAAGGAATTCAGGTATTGGGTATTCCGTACCTTTTTCTGTCTGTGGACCAAGCCCTTTACACCTTGGATGTAGATTCTCCTTTCGGCAAGAAACTCTGGGGAGAAATGGAAAAGAAAACCGGTTTGAAAATTTTGACCATCTGGGACAACGGTGGATTCCGCTGTTTCACCAACAATAAACGGCCGATCAAGAGCCCCGCAGATATGAAGGGACTTAAAATTCGAACCATGCAGATCCCGGCTCACATGGAAATGGTCAAAGCGCTGGGCGCCAACCCCACGCCGATTGCCTGGACAGAATTATATAATGCCCTGCAGCTGAATGTTGTTGATGGCCAGGAGAATGCATTGCCCACCATCGCCATGGGCCATATCGATGAAGTTCAAAAATACCTCACATTGGATCGGCATGTTTACTCCAACCATGTTTTCCCCGTCAATGCCAAATGGTATAATAAATTGCCGGGTGTTTATCAATTGATTATCAAACAAGGGGCTGTCAAGGCCAGTGAAACAGCCCGGCGCATGACCCGGATTCAAAGAAGTACCCTGTTAAGCCAATTCCGGAAAGGTGGAATGGAAATTTATGATCCTTCGCCTGAAGAAGCGGCTCAGTTCCGTGAGGCAGCTCAGGCACCCGTGCTCAAGTTCATAAGAGAGCAGGTCGGTGATGAGCTGGTCGATGAATTACTCAAGGCATCAGACAACGCCCTAAAAGAGCTTGGCTATGTAAAATAAAACGTCAGACTTTATCGGGGGGTTATATATCCCCCCGATTTTGTCAAAAAGGAGGTCTGCCATCAATAACGTTATCAAAAAAATGGAAATGATATTCGAATGGATCACATCGGGAATACTGATCTCTTTACTCCTGATTGTCTGGGCACAGGTTGCCTCTCGCTATCTCTTCAATAATTCCCTGTCCTGGACAGAAGAAGCCTCCCGTTACCTCATGATCTGGGGTGTATTACTTGGGATGAATCTGGCATATCTGAAAGGTTACTTGATTTCAATTGATTTTTTTACAAAAAAACTGCCGGCGAAAATCCAGATCCCCCTGGGAATTTTCAGAAAAATTCTTTCCCTTATTTTTACCGGGATACTCACCTACTACGGTGTCCATCTGTGTGTTCTCGGCACGGGGATGGAATCTCCGGCAATCGGCATCAACTATCTGTGGGTATTCCTATCGGTTCCAATCGGGTCTGGTGTTCTGTTTATCCTGTTTTTGGTAAATCCCATCAAAAAATGATACGATTACATTTCCAAAAGGAGACCTTGTAAATGGAGCTACTATTCTATTTTATTTTGTTAATTGCACTTATGTTTCTCGGACTTCCCGTAGCCATCGCTATCGGTGTAACTGCCTCCACCTGGGTGATCGCCAGCGGAATGCCTCTGATCATTATTCCTGATAAATTTTTTTCCGGCATGGATGCCTTTGTTTTGATGGCCATTCCGTTTTTCATGGTTGCCGGTG
>JASJGV010000244.1:0-3963 GCA_033791325.1 Desulfobacterales bacterium
AGGAATCAGTGCTTCCTGGAGCTTTTGTATCAACATGGGCTCCTGGTAAAAATCGGCCATAATTTCATTGGTCCCTCTCAAGCGGGTAGCAATCGTAAAGGGTGAAATATATTCACACGCAATGGGTACATCGCCAGCCAGCCGCTCTTTCAGTTTGGAAATGCCGTCCAGAAACTGATCCATTTTCTTGCTCTGGACCTGTCGCCCGGAAATCCCCTCGATATCGTCGATGGAGTGGATTGCTGTCCGTTCAATCTTTGGAAACTCATTTTCAGGGTAGGTGACATCACACCCCAGGGCCTCGGGAATAATGCCGCCGATATATCCCATACCAACCATAACCCAGTCAAATTGATAGGTGTCAATGGCCTGCAAATGGATGTCCACCATGGCCTGTCCACCCAGGAGGGCGTCCCTGAAAGAGGATCCGAAATAGCGGCAGATTGGGGCTTCGTAGAAGGGCGCATTGGGGACCCTGTCCACCGGCTGCATCTGGATGGCTGCTTGCATTCGTTCAGTTGAATTCATTTGCTATCTATACTCCTTTGCGCCCCACGAGTAGTTTACGGTGATACCGTCTGCCAATGGGCTGGTAGAAAGCCTGTATAGCAGACCTCCACAGGGCCCGTCATCTCAACCGTTCCATCATCCATGAGCTCAATGTTGACGGTCCCCGCCGGCATATTAACCTTTATCCTTTTTTGTGTGATCAAACCACGACGATAGGCAGCGCCCACCGCCGCACATGCGCCCGTACCACAGGCAGTGGTTAAACTGCCCGGTCGTTCCCAAACAGACAATGCCAAGGTCGTGTCGTCTAAGACCTGGGCGGCACCGATGTTGGCCTCTTCTGGAAACAAGGGGTGACGCTGAAGCCCTGGTCCCCATTCCCGCAGGTCGATTGCGGCTAAATCATCCACAAAAAAGACAGCATGCGGGTTGCCGATATTCATCACCACCGGGTTGCTGAGGGGCCCGACCGATATTTTCATATGCAATGTGTCCATTTCACGAGCCAAAGGGATCTCCCGCCAGTGGGTACGCAGTGTTCCCATATTGACATTGACTTGCTTTTGATCTCTATCTTGACATATGAGGGTTCCACTCATGGTTTCGATGGTTACCTGGCTCATGCCACTTTCCTGCATGAACAGCCAGGCAACACATCTTGTGGCATTACCGCAGGCCTCTACATCACGACCATCTGGATTCAGTATGCGTACAAAGGCGTAATGATTTTCTGTATCGTGTCTCGGAGGTTCTATAATCAACAATTCGTCTGCACCAACACCCACACGCCGGTCACAAATTCCTACAACCTCCAGGACGCTCGGTCGATAGGGCTCTTGGCGCGCATCAACAATTACAAAATCATTTCTCAGACCGTGCATTTTGACAAAGGGTCTGCCCTGTTTGAAGATGTCCGATAGTTCTTGTGGTTTGCCCGTATTTGTTTTCATGATATCTGCTGCACTTTTTTTGGTAATATGAAACTATTTAACATCAGACATGTCCGTAATAATCGCGGTGAACCGTAACACCATAGGCAAAATCCAGAAGCGTCCCCCAGCTGAACAAAGGGATATCGATCTCACGCTGAAGCGCCCTTGCAAAAGGGGGAAATCCTGTGCATTCCAGAACCATGGCGCCCATCTTGGGATGACTCCGATAAAAGTCGACACCTGCAGCGACAAAATCGGATGCTGCTTTTTCATAATTGGCTCCCGGTGGGTCTGTGCGATTTGACTGGCTCCAAAGGTGTTCGAATTCAGGACAGTCGTAATCATCTTCAGCCCCGGCAATCACATAGTTGCTGCCAATAGCAACATTAACGGCTGAAAGGTGAGCATCGCTAAGGTACATCGTCTCGGCCACCAGAATCCCTACTAGCTTGTCAGGGCCCACGAGTTGTTGTGCCCAGGGGACTTGTAAGAGGCTGGACATGAAAACCGGCACATCCACGTGTCCGGCTATTTCCTTCTGAAAAAAGGCAAAATAGCCGCACTCAGCAGCGATGGCCCGGCAGCCCATTCGTTCCAGTTTCTTGGCGGCCCTTTGAATTGGTTCCAGGCAGGGAGTCTTATCTTCTTCCACCACCAACGCCTTGATATCAACGTCTTCAGCAATTTCGAATTGAATAGGAAATGGGTAAGCGCTGGCATTTCTCACATCACCGGGAAACCCGGGATATACATCATCAAGAATTATAATGCCCAGTCCCATGCCATAGCACCGGTGTTCCTTGCGTGCCCGGATGTTGCGAATACCCCTATCGCGATATGAAAACATGGCCTCTCCTTCTTATCCTGTTTTTTTAAATACAAAAGCAGCTTCTCTTTGTTCAGCGGCCTTGATTATCGCCGAGATACGATCAAGGACATCACCAGTCAGTTGAATTGGGGGCGGGCGGGATAAAATCTCAGCAAGTTTTTTTTGTACTCGCTCCAGCATCGTCTCTGCGCCATTTTCCTGCCAGGTTGCCCATGCGTTTCGATCCATCAGATCGGAAGTATAGATTTCCTCCCGACATCGCCTGGCTGTTTCCGGTGTTGCAATAAAACTGCCCCCGGGCCCGACTTTATCGATGAGATCAAGCATCAGGGTTTCATCGTTAACGGCAATACCCCTGGCAACCCGCTTTGCCTGGGAAATGATCTCATCTGTCATCACCAGCATTTCAAGTGAACCCATGTCGGCACAGTCGAGAAATCCAACATCATGCACCATATTGGCCTTGCTCAACTGTGACAGGATTACCTGCAGCGTACTTTCTATGGCAGCCTGAAGATCCATTTCCTTGGCTTCCGAAGCACCGGCGGTCCCCATAAAGGGAACACCCAAAAATTGGTTGATCTCCGAAATAGCTGCGGAGTATAAACTTAATTCTGGCCCACCATATGCCACACGTGCCGTGCGAAGGTCCATGGGTACTGGAATCGACCCAAGGCAGACAGGGGTGCCCGGTTTCTTCAGTTGAAATATGGCCAGGCCACTCAGCATGCAGGCCAGGTTGGACACCAGGACACCGGCGCCTGTAACAGGCGCACTCAGCCCGGCCGTACCACCACCTAACTAACTGACCGGTATGTTTTTGTCCACAGCCCACAAACAGTTGGCCATGTCTTCGTCGGTGTGTGTCAATGGTGCCTGCCAGGTAGAAAAGAAGCCGAAATTCGGCTGCTGCTGAAACGCCTCCTCACTTCCTGAAACGGCACAGGCTATTTTATAGATGTCTTCGAGATGATCTTTCTTGAAGGCCCAGCCCAGAACGGGCTTGCCTGTGTGTGTAATCATTTGTGCAAACTCGTGCACAGATGCCAAAGAGGCTGTGACATTGTCTACCAGCCCAAGAGACATAACATAATCGATATTGTCCAAAGCGTCACAAACCCGAGCGGTTAAAGCCGGGTCACTCCTTTGTGCTTTACGCCTCTCCCCGGTATCAGGATCCATAAAATAGGTACAGGTCGGGCCTGGTCCAAATCTGACCTGCCCTGATTCAATTGACATATCCCATCGTTGTTCTTGACCATAAATCGTAAAGGCGTTGGGTGCGTCGGCCAATGTGGTTTCAATAATGTAAGAGGGGATACGAACACGCTGATCATCGATTTTAGCACCAGCATCAGATAGAAGCTGTCTTGCTTCCTGATTGTGAACCTCAACACCCGTTCGTTGCAAACAGGCCAATGCTGCCCGGTAGAGGGTGCGGCGTTGATCATCAGATAATATTCGAAGGTGGGGAGAATGAAATGCCGTATCGAACGAGTCCATGATGTGCTTTCCTTCCCAGTGGAAAATCGTATCTGTTTTGTCTCTGGAACATTCAGATACACACGCTCGCCACGACCCCGTCAATGGGACCGCGAAAAAACTGACATGCTGAAGCAATGCCTCAATCGCTGCTTCATATACACTTAATGAAAAGAAAGCAATCCTAACCTGACACGACCGACAAATTAT
>JASJGV010000245.1:0-4118 GCA_033791325.1 Desulfobacterales bacterium
TTGGCGAGTTCCTTATTGATGTCATCGGCGACCACAGATCCTGTAAAGCAGAACATCAGCATCATAATAACTGCCGTAGCCATCGTTATTACACGTTTTTTTCCCATGATTTCTTTTTTCATTTCTTGGTCTCCTTTTGTTAGGTTTGGTTATTTAAGCCAAAGCTCATATGGTTTTTGCCGAATTGTTAACTTTTAACATATTAACCCGGTGACTAAATAGTCAACCCCGTCATGCCGGACTTGATCCGGCATCCAGTGTCTTTCTGGATTCCCGCCTCCGCGGGAATGACAACCGTGGGGTATTTAACCGCCGGAGTAATACTATAAATTCACCGTTCCATTAATGTGTTGGAGTTCCATCATGGCACGCCCAAACCCTTTCTCTTGATGGTCTGGGTGCACCAGCATGTGAGGGTAGTAAACAATCAAACTACCATCAGATATTGTATTGTCAATGCCATTCTTGACAATTAAAAATCATCCCTTAGCATTATAAGGTACTACATTGTAGCGATATCCAATCGACCATTTATTGATAGGAGGACCAGATGATTATACATCAAAGGGAAATCGGTTATGGGGAGAATTATTCGGTGTTTTTTGAAGCACTCGTTAAGGCCAAGGCTTATCTGGAAAAAAAATATCCGGAAATATCTGTTAAACTCATGTACAATCTGGCAGGACAGAGAGGCCGAGCAACGATTCAGACGAGCTATGCTTCACTGGCCGACTACGAGAGAATCGATTCCGAAGTGGACAACGACGAGGCATATTCGAAGCTGTTTGAGCCTGTAATAGGCGCTGTCACAGAACTGCCAGTAGACCAGTTCTATCGCGTAATTTAAAGCCTAAAATACCCCTCGGTCTTATATTATTACTTCGGCAATTAAAATATGTTACGGTTGTAATTCCCGTGTGCCTGCCCCTTCGTAAGAAGGGGGAGGGAATCCAGAAAGACACTGGATGCCGGATCATGTCCGGCATGACGGGTTTGGCTATTTAATTGCCGGATTAATATAAACGGAAGCCGAGGTCACTTAGCATGCCAATTTCATTTTCTTCAAAAAGCCACGGCCAGATACCGATAGGTTTTTTCAACATCGAAGCCGACATGCTGCTTATGGACCGCTACTTTTTCTTTTCCACGGATTTTTGTGAATGGATCGTTGAGTGGGCAGCAAATAAAGATGCCAGCTGTGACGAAAAAATGGTCTACCATATTTCACAAAGGGAAATGATAGGTAATTTATCCGGCGCCATTCATGGGTACGAATACACAGGCTTCATCGGGGAGGTCTACAAGTTGTTTCCCTTCCCAGAGAGCCATGCAGGTTTTAAGCAAAAACCCTACGGCACTCAAAATCGACTGGCAGTCGAGGAGACAATACAGCCTTATGCCGAACGATTGAAGATCCCGATCGTTTTTCACCAAGATAGCCCAACCATCGATTTTGGTGTTTACACATTCAGTATAGATGTTTTTCAGGGCATCATAGAATATATCGAAGCAGGTGGAATGCCTGGCTGGCTAGATGGGCGACCACCCGATTATGTCATCAGGATGATGACTAAGCTGGCAATCACTCACAACAGGCATTTGAAGAAATAGACCCCACCATTCAAAAGAATAAATCGAAGCTCCCCGCAGCAAGCCACGGGGAAGACGCTCGCTGTTGCGGTTCAACCCCATCTGATTTCCCTAAAATCCTAACCTGCAACCGAAATGCCATTTATCCGGCCATGGTGCCGTGTGTCCCACGATATGTCATCTTATCGCATATTTGTTGAATTATTTTTTGGGGAAAGGCATAAATGTCCATATTGTGCTAACCCGGATATTTCATGAAATATCCGGACTATACCTATTAAAACAGGGAGGTTGAAATGCAAGTCAGGAGAAAAACTTTAATGCTGGTTGTCACCTGTCTGCTGGCGCTCTTTCTAAATAACGTCCAGGCCGCGGAAACATCAGGAACGCTCATCGTGGATATAATTGGGTTTGCCGATTCCGAAGGCTATGCCATGGTGGCTGTATTTAGCTCAAAAGAAGCTTACAAAGCAGGCTCACCCAAGACGGCTAAGGCAAAAGTCAAGGTTGTAGACCAGAAAGCCCAGGCTGTTTTCAATGATTTGAAATATGGGACCTATGCCATTGCCATGTTTCACGACCGGAATGCCAACGGGAAAATAGATAAAAATGCAATGGGTATTCCAAAAGAACCCTATGGCCATTCTAACAATGTCAGGGGTATTTTCGGCCCTCCGAATTTTGCCAAGGCTATGTTTGATATCGACAGCTCGGATAAACAGATCGAAATCAAGTTAAAATGATACGCTATTGTATGACATCACCTGTTTTCACCAGCGTATTTAAGGAGATCGATAATGGAGAATGAAGCAAAGAAACAGATGACCCGGCGCAGGTTTTTAAAAATCATGGCTCTGGCGGGTTCGACGGCCGCCATCAACTGGCACAGCATAGAGGCATTGGCTGGATCCATGCCTGATAAAAAGAAATATCCTGTAGTGGTCATAGGGGCAGGGCTGGGCGGATTGATATCCGCTGCTTATCTGGCCCAAAACGGCTTCCGTGTGACCTTGATGGAAAAACATGACCGGCCTGGGGGGTATGCCACGGCCTTTGAGCGGGCCTCCGGAAAATATAATTTCGAGGTCTCTTTGCACGCTACCGTGGCCGAGAATGCAATGCCTCATAAAATTCTTTCTGAACTGGGCCTCTGGGAAAACCTCGAGATCGTAGATGTTCCCGAATTCTGTCGTATCGTTCATCCCGATTTTGACTTGCAATTTCCTGCCAGGAATCCGCAGGCGTTCGTTGACCTGTTGGGTGAAAAATTCCCTGTAGAAAAAAAAGGGATCAAGAATTTTCTTCAGGACATGATCACGGTTCAGTCCGAAATGAGGGGACAGATCGGCAAAGACTCCGTCATGGATAAACTTGAGAAATTGAGTCTTTCTGACTGGATGGCCATGTACATCCGCGACCCCCAACTAAAGGGCATCTTATCTGTTCTTTGGGGCTATTATGGCCTTCCGCCTTCCAAGATGAACGCGCTTTACTTCGCCATTGCAACAGGAGAGTATGTTGTGCACGGGGGCCAGTATTACAAAACCCGTTCACAAGACCTAAGTGACACACTCATGGAGGCGATTGAGGATCATGGCGGTGAAATCCAGATGCAAACCGAGGCAACCCGCATCGGTATTGAAAAGGACTGCGTGGCCTGGGTGGAAGATGAGGCCGGTCATCGATACCCGGCAAAAGCCGTTGTCGCCAATGCTAACACACCGGACATTTTAACAAAGCTGTTAAAGCATGACTCAATACCACTTGAGTATAAACACCGGATGGAAACTTTATCACCATCTTTATCCTCCTGCATCGTTTGGTTAGGGCTTAAGCAGGAACTCCGTGGCCGGGTAAACGGTTACGAAATCTTTGTTACGGAAGATTCAGACCCAGAGACCGAATATCGAAATATTCTGGCTGGAAATTTTAAAAACATGGGAGTGGTCGCTACCCTGTATGACAACCTTTTCAAAGGGTATTCACACCCGGGGACGAGCACCATGTCCATAATGAGCTTATGCGGGTATGCGCCCTGGAAGAAATTTGAACAGGACTACCTGGCCGGACGGAAAGGCGCATATAAACAGGCAAAACAGGCCATGGTTGATTTGTTTATCCAAAAAGTCGAACACCGGCTTATTCCTGGTTTGCGGGATATGATTGAGGTCGTAGATGCGGCAACACCCCTGACCAATCTATCTTATACCGGTAATCCCCAGGGGGCCATTTACGGTTTTGCCCGTCCCCTGGAACAGCTCAACGCCCTGGACGTCAGATCCCCGCTCAAGGGCCTATACATGGCCTCCGCATGGACACACGGTGGTGGGTATACACCGGCCATGATGGCGGGACGTCAGGCAGCCGAAGCATTGCTGGAGGATTGGAAAAAGGATATTTCCTAGTTGAGGCTGTATGGCAACTAGTATATATAGGGGTTGTCAGAAAAACGTTCCGATTGAGGACCGTTTTTCTGCTACAAACCCTTATGCCGCCATCCTATTTTCGGAACATTATTATGACAAGCG
>JASJGV010000246.1:0-4600 GCA_033791325.1 Desulfobacterales bacterium
ATGAACAAATCTTGACAATTCTCCCTGTATGTGAAATAGTTGCTACCAAGATAGCAACTTAATTGCAGCCATGGAGGAATTGCCATGTTAAACATGCCGACGACACTATTCGATAGCCCTGTTTCAGGTTTTTCCAATGTAGCAGATGTGGACGCATATGCCTTGGAACAATCGTCAGGTGCCAATCATTACGATCGACTCGATGTGGTGGTTAGAAGAGCTCAAGGCAGTTGGATTACGGACATCACCGGCAAAAGGTACTTAGATTGCCTGGCTGCATATTCTGCTGCAAATCTAGGACATCACCATCCCAAAGTGGTCAATGCCGTCATGAAAGCCCTGGTCGGCAATTATGCCTCCGTCATTTCAAATGTTGTTTATACGGACACCTTGGCCTTATTTCTATCCAAAACAGCTGAATTTGCTCCCCAGTTAGGACCGCGTTTCGGGTCGAACGGCAATAAAGTCATGCCGAAAAACGGGGGTGTGGAGTCCGTTGAAACCGCCATCAAAATGGCACGTTACTATGGTTGGAAGATAAAGAATATACCCGATGGCAGGCAGGAAATTATTGTTTTCAATAATAATTTCCATGGTCGAATGATTACGGTGATTTCTTTTTCATCCCAACCCAAATATCGAGAGGGCTTTGGCCCTTTAACACCGGGGTTTGTATCGGTAGAATTTGGCAATCTGGATGCTGTGAAAGCAGCCATAAACAAACATACCTGCGGTATTTTGGTTGAACCCATGCAGGGTGAAGGGGGAATAAAAATACCCCCCTCTGGGTTTTTAAAAGGACTCAGAGAGATTGCCGATGATAACGATTTGTTACTGCTGCTTGATGAGATACAGGTCGGTCTGGGACGTACAGGGAAGAACTTTTGTTTCGAGCACGAAAATATTGTTCCGGATGGTCTTATTTTAGGGAAAGCTTTGTCAGGCGGTCTCATTCCCTTGTCTGTATTTATTACAAACACAAAATTGATGGACATCGCTTTTAGTAAAGGATCCGACGGTTCGACATTTGGCGGTTATCCTCTTGCCTGTGTTGCAGGTGTATCGGCATTGGAGGTGCTTCAAGAGGAGAACCTGGCAAAAGCATCTGAAATTCAAGGGGAAAAGCTAAAAAAAAGCATCATGAAAATAGCCATGCGTTCGACGCATATCAAGGAAGTCAGGGGAAAAGGGCTGTTTATCGGCATTGAAGTGATAAATGGAGATGCGATGATGTTTTGTAGAAAACTACTTGACCTGGGAATTATCGTTAATGACAGTCACGGGCATACGATACGGATTTCCCCGCCTCTTAATATCAGTGATGATGAGATGGGCTTTTTAATTAAGTGCCTGGAGGAGGTATTTCTCAGCTAACAACATCTTTTGGTCTTGCCCGAATCTGCTCATATCCTTGCTTGACTTATTATTTTCCGGTAATCTTCATTCTGTTCGGCCTAACAGTCACTAAAGATCTCAAACAGTTTCAGTATCGCACAGACATCACCCATCGACCTTAAAGCGTTGTCTATTATTGGTTATTAAGGTCGAAAAAGGGACATAAAGGCGCTTTTGTAAATCCTCCAACCCCGCCCCTCTAGTGCCTCTCATACGCAATCGCCTGACGCTTCAGGATGTCGTAATAGATCCTGATTTGTTTGACGTATGTCACCGGTTCGGTGCCGCGGCAGTATCCATATGTTGCGTTATTATAATATCGGCGGTATCTTAACAACGGCAATGCTATCTCGAGAGATGACCATTTTTGTGGATCCATACGCAGGTCGATGGCAAGCTTCTGTGCATCCCGAAGGTGCCCCTGCCCTATATTGTAAGCCGCCAGGGCGATGGACAGCCTGTCTGATTCGTTTTCGATATCAACATAATCAAACAAGTTGCGCAGGTGTTTGACGCCGGCATAAATGTTCTGTTCGGGATCGGTAATGTCGGTGACACCAAAACTATTGGCGGTTCTTTTGGTCAGCTGCATCAATCCGTAGGCACCGGCGTGGCTGCGGGCATATCGTCGGAAATGTGATTCCTGGTACATTTGAGCTGCAATCAGACGCCAGTCGAGGTTGAATTCCCTGGCGGCCGCCATCAATATAGGTTGGTATTTTGGCAGTCGTGTGGCCAGCCTTCGATGGTATACTTTCAAATCAAAGTAGTCGAAGCGTTCTACCTCCGCATAATATCGCTTGCGAAGTTCCTCATACCTGCCGTTTTCTTTGATCTGTTTGAAAAACTGATTAATCTTTTCCTGCAGTTTTAGCGCCTTCGGATTAACGGCCCACCCCAGATTCTCTTTATCGGCAACGGGTCCCACCATAATTGCCTGGGGGTAATACCTGCGGTTCAGCAGGGCGATATTGCTGTCGGCAACGGTGATGTCGATCTCTTTTTCAGCTACCTGACGAATGAACTCTTCTGTGGGAACATCCTCATGCAGAACGATGGTCAGGTTCGGTATGCGGGTTGCGAGGCTTTCAAGGCGCTCCTGATAGGAAGTTCCTCTGCGAATATGGATGGTCTGGCCCGGCAGGTCTTCGATGGTTCGGGTGGAGCGGTTGTCGCGGTGGACAATGAGATGTTGTTGGATATCCATGTAGCCGTTTGAAAACATGACATCGCGGTTCCGTTTCGGTGTAATGGTCATGCTGGCGGCTATCAGATCGCCGGTGCCATCTATCAGGCTGGGAATCATACCTTCCCATTTTTCGGCGATTCGAATGTTGAGTGTAACCCCCAAGTAGTCTGCAAACGCTTTGGCCAGGTCATGTTCGAAACCCATCTCCTGATCGCGATAAGAATAATAGCAATGGGCATTGTTTCGGGTAATAACCGTCAGTTCACCTTTCTCAATAATTTTCTTCAAGATGGTTGTGTCGGTCTTGAACGAAGATAGATCGAATTCGTGGAAGATCACTAGAAAAAGAAGACCTATCATGGGAAGCATCAGAAATGGGTGCAATTTTTTCAAATTAGGATACCGTTCTCCGGGTATATGCAACAATCTCGACAAGCATTCGATATCAATCCAGTATAATGGAAATGTCCTGAAAAGACAATATCCTGGTACCGTCCTATTTTTCTTGAACTTTATTTACTTATTTGATATTTTATATGTTTTTTCAGAGAGGTATACTGGTAGCAGGTGAAAGTCCAATAGAATGTCCCTAAAAATAAACAGGAAAAAAACCCGTCAAATCTGTGTCGGCAATGTTCCTATAGGTGGTGGGGCTCCCATTGCCGTGCAGTCCATGACCAATACATTTACAGCGGATGTCGATGCAACGGTTTCACAGATCGTCCGGCTGCAGGACGCCGGATGTGAAATTGTAAGGGTCGCTGTCCCTGATGAAGCCGCCGCCGCCGCTATTGCAGCCATCAAGCAAGGGGTTGTCATACCGGTCATTGCAGATATCCATTTCAGTTACCGCCTGGCCATTGCGGCTGCCCGATCCGGTGCCGATGCCCTCAGAATCAATCCCGGTAACATCGGAGGTAAAACAAAGATTGAGGCAGTGATCGATTGTGCCAGGGATCATGGCATCTCCATAAGGGTCGGGGTAAATTCGGGTTCCATTGAAAAGGAAATCCTGAAAAAACACCAGGCGCCCACAGCCGCTGCGATGGTGGAAAGCGCCATGCGGCACTTGGATATGATCGGATCATTTGGATTTGACAACATAAAGGTTTCCCTCAAGGCATCGGATGTGGGACGTACCATCGAGGCTTACAGGCTATTTGCCTTAAAAAGTGATTTCCCGGTCCATGTGGGGGTTACAGAGGCCGGGGGGCTGTTTCCTGGGCTCGTCAAATCTGCCATCGGTATTGGGACCTTGCTGGCCGAGGGTATTGGGGATACCATCCGTGTGTCCCTGACACGGGACCCGGTGGAGGAAGTGCGTGCAGCCTTTGAAATCCTGAAAGCACTGAATATTCGACAAAGAGGACCCGATATTATTTCCTGCCCCACATGCGGGAGATGCAATATCAACTTGTTTCATATCGTGGACGAGGTGGAACGAGCCACCATAAACCATGTCGCACCCACCAAAATCGCTATCATGGGTTGTGTGGTCAACGGTCCCGGTGAAGCCAGGGAAGCCGATATCGGAATTGCGGGCGGTGATGGCCGCGGGGTTCTTTTCAAGAGAGGGGAGATCGTGAAGACATTTTGCCAAGATAAACTTGTCGATGTGCTCCTGGCAGAAATCGCCGAGTATGAACAGCGATACCTGGATCAAAAATGACAACGTCCATTTGGAACACACGCCTTTGGTATCTTAATTGTAATTTTAGCAATCTTTGGCAAAAAAATATAGAAGCAATCACGAAAACACGAAATCTAAAAAACACGAAAATATTCTTGGTCTCTTTCGTGATTTCGTACTTTCGTGATTTTGTGATAAAATCTTTTCTTACCCGGGTTGAACTATATAATCCAGAATCATGAAAGGATCAAAATGGGAAAAAAGATAAAAACAGCCATAACACCGACCCGTGCTGATAATTATCCTGAGTGGTATCAGCAGGTCGTCAAGGCCTCGGAAATGGCAGAAAAATCATCTGTTCGGGGATGCATGGTCATCAAACCCTG
>JASJGV010000247.1:0-4287 GCA_033791325.1 Desulfobacterales bacterium
TCCCAAAACATGCATTTTGAGCGGTCACAGACATTGCTTCTTATGGGGCAGGTCTTCTTGGCCATTACGCCTCCTTGGTCGAGGTTGGTGAGATAGAAAACCTGTTAGCATAGAATATCTAAGGGGTCAAATATAGTTAAAATTTTCATATGTTTAGCGAAAAGTACCATTTTGACAAAATGGCCGGTATACGTTAGCCTATCTTGCCATAAGGAAAAAGCAGATAATAAGGGCCGGAGATGGCGTGTAGCTGACGGACAATTCTGATCATGGGGATGTATTATGCATAAATTACAATTTTCCATAAGGATGCTGGCAACCATTTTTGCAGCCCTGGTAATCGCAAACACCGCAATGGCCAATGAAAAACCGGAGATATTTGCGCAACTGGGGCATTCGGGCTTTGTTAATTCCGTAGCCTTTTCACCTGATGGAAAATATGTCTTGTCGGGAAGCAGTGATAATACTGTCAAGCTATGGGAAGTATCTTCTGGAAGAGAGCTGAGAACCTTCAGGGGCCATGAAAAGGGAGTCACCGCTGTCGGATTTAGCGCAGACGGCAAATACGTGACATCTCTTGATAAAGACGATTTTGTCAGGATATGGGATCTGTCTAACGGCAAAAATGTAAAGACCTATGAAGTCAGGTCTAATGTCGCTGCGCTTTCCGGTGATGGCAGGTACATTGTTTCCGGGCTCGGTGATACAGTAGACTTTAGGGATGTTTCAAGCGGGAAAAAATTAAAGTATTTCAGGGCCAAGGACGAGCATTTTGACTCGGCGGTCGCAGTCTCGTTCAACGGGGGCATTGTCGCGGCTGTCGGCTGGCCGGGCTTTGTGAAAGTGTGGAACACGCGCACAGGAAAATTGCAGACAGAAATCAAGAGCGAGAAGGTCCGTTATCTGGCTGTTTCACCGCTTGGATCGTTCGTAATTACATGGAGCAAAAACGATAACGCACTGAACCTGTGGGATGCCGCCACGGGTAGGCAAATCAGGACGCTGTTCAATTACAGGCAAGGGAATTGGCCTTTTGTCGCATTTTCTCCTGATGAAAAGTATCTTCTTTTTTCAAAGGAGGATAAGCGTTTTGTCCCTCTTCAGCTTGAAGAACTGGCAACCGGGAAGGCGCTGGCATTACTGAAGAAACATACACACGGAATCACGTCTGTCGCTTTCTCGCCTGATTTGCGTTCTTTTGTTTCCGGTAGCTGGGACCGTACGATCAGGTTGTGGGATATTGCGGCAAAAAGAGAGAGAAAGATATTCGCGGGTAATGTTGTCAGCATAAGCTCATGGGGCTGCGGAGAAGGGTATTCAGCAAAAAAGAATTATATGCTTTCCGGAACCAATGTATGGGATATCTCGAGTGGTAAAATTCTATGGGAATGCCCGGTTCCAACGGCATGTTTAAAATTATCACCAGATGAGGAAAAAATATTAGTACATCAAAAAAAGAAGCTCCTCATAGACATAACAAATGGGAAAAAGACGCGTATATTTCCGAAAGAAAAAGGGAACCATTTCAAAACAGTATTCTCTCTCGACGGGAAATATATGGCCTGTGATCATGACGGAAAAATTAAGATCTGGGATGTCGACCAACGTAAAAAAGTCATGTCATTTGATGCCCATATCCGAACCGACCACCCATTGCTCAGTTCGGCAGAAGCCATGCTATTTCATCCTGATAGCAGACATCTCGTTTCAGTGGGAAGCAAAGGGTACGGTCCGGACCCGGGCCAGCATGGGATGACTAAACCAGACGACATGAAATTTTGGAATTTGAATACCGGCACTGTCGATAAATCGTTCAGGATTAGCAGCCTTTTCAAGATCGTTTTTGCTCCCGGGGGGAAACATTTTGTAGGCCTTGAGGGCGCTGGTGATTGGGGGACTATCAGATATTACAATACTGAGAATGGTAACGAAATACGCAACAAATTCAATTTCAAAGTTATGGAAGGAGGAGACTATGCTACGGATGCAATATTTTCACCCGACGGCAAATATCTCTTAACAGGCCATCGAGATAATAAAATAAGATTATGGAATGTTGCTTCCGGTAAAGTCGAGAGAATATTCAAGGGCCATTCGGGCGCTGTAATTCAGGTTTCATATACTGAAGACGGCAGGCATATCGTGTCAAGCAGCTGGGACGGGACCATTCGCCTTTGGGGTATCTCCACTGGAAAAGAAATTGCCCAATTCATCAGCTTCAAAGACGGCGAATGGATTGTGATTACCCCTGAGGGTTATTATAACTCATCTGCCAATGGCGATAAGCACTTAAATGTCCGTATCGGCAACAACGCCTACGGAATAGACCAGTACCGGTCCGTATTTTATAAACCCCGGATTGTTCAAGCGGTATTGAGGGGTGTCAATATAGAAGAAGCTGTTGCCCGGATTATTGGGAAGCAAAAAGCAGCCCTGCCCGGCGTTTCCACCCTCCGTAATATCGAGCCGCCATTTCTTGTGATTAAATCACCTGTAGACGGCGAAAAGATAAATTCAAAGAGTGCTGAAGTCTCTCTTTATATTGAGGACAGGAACCAGACAATAAAGAAGGTGAAGGTCTTTGTAAATGGAAGGGTTGCATCGGGTGGAGAAGAAAGAGGCATTAAGGTGGCCGGCCCTATTCCAGAAGGCAAAAAATCCCTGGATTTGAAAATCCCAATTCATTTGGACACTGGAGAAAATCTGGTTGAGGTAACGGTATTCAACGGTTTTTCAGAGGGCAGAAAATCCATCCGCATATATTCATCCTCAGCGAGCGTTAAAGACAGGGATATACTCCCGAACCTGTGGATACTTTCTATCGGCATAAACAAATATCAGGATAAAAAACTCAACCAACTTTCTTATGCAGGCGCAGACGCAGAAGGCGTTGTGAAGGCGTTCAGGGGTCAGAAGGGAAAATTGTTCCGTGAGATAAACGCCCTTATCATCAATGATAGTGGACGGATCAAGCCGACTTATGAGAATATCATAGACAACCTCAATTATTTAAGCAAAGCCGGCCATAATGATGTTGCCATGCTGTTCATTGCCGGTCATGGGATGAACGATGACAGGGGCGAGTTTTATTTCCTGCCCGGTGATGCTGTCATAAAAGACGATGGGACAATAAAGAGGTCAAAAGCAATCTCATGGCGTGAGATTAAATCCATATTGGACATACCTGCGAAGAAACTCATTTTTGCAGACACCTGCCATTCAGAAGGCGTAAGCGGGAAAAAGACAAGAGGCGTTGACAGTGACCGACTTGTAAAAGAACTCCAAGGGGCAAATGCGGTTATCTTTACCTCAAGCAGGGGCAGGGAACTTTCTCAGGAATCGGACAAATGGAAACACGGGGCTTTTACTTATGCCCTGATTGAAGGGATAAAGGGCAAAGCTGATTTAATCAAAGACAATAAAATTTCCATGAAGGAACTGGATACCTACGTTTCGGAGACAGTGCCAAAAATAACCGGCGGCGCCCAGCATCCGATTACAAACACGCCGGATGGTTATGTGAATTTTCCAATAGCATTGGTAAAATAAAGATATTGAGGCTTTCTGCCATCCCTTTTACCTGAAGCGGGAGTGAGGCGGAAAGATTGTGGCAATTTGGAGGGATTGGTTTTGCAGAAATCAAGTGCCATTGAAAGGGATTTTCAGTATTATTGATCCTGTGATCAAACACAATATGTAGTATATTTAGAAAATAAGTTCTGGCGACAGATAACTTGCCATTATCACAATTTTACCCAAATTACGATATGATGAAAATATCTGGACCGAGCACTTTTGGCCATAGCACTCGGTTGATCAGGATTCAACTTAATGCCGGAATGGTTCTCAAATATGGCTTGGGATAATAATACGATATTAAAATGAGGCATTTATTATTAAAGAAATAGTAAAGCCCGATACGAAATTTTCGTATCGGGCTCTATTTTTCTTCCGGAAGGAATCAGGCCGCTTTCGATAGCTTAACCGCGCACACTTTGAACTCGGGGATGCCACAGACAGGATCGAGGGCGGCATTGGTCAGCACGTTGGCCGCTGCTGAGGAAAAATGGAACGGGATGAACACGGTGCCGTCCACGGCTTTGGTCGATATATTGATCTTGACCTGGATCGATCCCCGGCGGGAGGAAACGTCCACCATTTCACCCTCTTCGAGATTGTAGTTGGCGGCATCGGCAGCTGAAATCTCAACAAAACTCTCCGGCGCCCGGACGTTGAGACCCTCGGTCTTCATGGTCATGGTTCCGGTATGATACTGGTACAAAAGGC
>JASJGV010000248.1:0-4335 GCA_033791325.1 Desulfobacterales bacterium
TGGTCCAATCCCCCAGATCTCCAAGGTCCCCCCCAGGGTGGTACTCGATTTCAATAGAACCACCGGATAATTCTTCCAGTCTTTCTATAAAGCGCTCTGAAATTTTGTGAAAGATATGGTCGGTTGGCATGGCATGGGTCATGATTACCGTTTTTTTGGCGAATGCTGATCCATTGGAAAAAGACAGGATAAGTAGGGTTGCGAAAACATAGATTGCCAGGTTGCTTTGGATTTTCATGCCGAATCTTCTCATGATGTCTCCTTGTGCTGATGCTTGATCTTAATGTCTACTACTGACATATCAACAGTATTCCTGATTGTCAGGTTTTTTCCTTTAGTTCGCATAAAGGTTGGGCAAAAACATGGAAAACTCCGGAACACAAGTTACAACGAGAACCATCGGAACATGGCCAAAAACTAAAAACTTCATGGTGGGGGCAATGTATTTTTCCAACGGAAGCTTAGATACTCCACCAGCCATGTACAAGAGAGGTGCACAGGGGGGAGTGATGTTTCCAAGGCCGAGGTTCGTTCCAACAATCGCAGCGAAGTGCACGGGATCAACTCCGATTTTCTGAATTACCGGCATCAGGATAATTGCTGCGAGAACACCACCAGCAACATCATCAATAATCATACCCATAAAAAGTAAAAGTACGTTAATAATCAGGAGAAGTACTATTTTGTTGTCAGACAACGACAATAACAAGTCGGCAAATTGGCTGGGGATCTGTGCCAAAACCATACCTCGGCTCATCATATACAGAAAGAACAGGAGCATTACAACAGAACCAGTGAGAGTTGCAGCGTCCATGGTTGAATCAAACAAATTGCGTAAGGTCAGCCCCTTATAAACAAAGAAACCGATGACAAGAGTGTATATAAAAGCAACAGCCCCGGCTTCAGTAGCAGTACAGATACCACTATAAATGCCACCCAAGACGATAATGGGCATGAATAAAGCGAATATTCCTTCCTTGCCAGTACGAAGAACTTCCTTGGCGGCATCGGGATAAGACAATTGAGGGGCTACTTTGATTGTGTTGTTATTTCGAAGAAAAATATAATTGAGTATGCAATAGACAACAGCCAGCATAATACCAGGTAACATAGTGGCCAAAAACACCTTTGCTACAGACTGGCGAGTTGCAATAGCGAAAACAATCATCGGAATGGAAGGGGGGATCATTAATGCCAATACAGAGGAAACTGCAACCAATCCAGTAGCATGCCCTTCTGGGTATCCTTCATCAACCATCCGGGGAATCATTATTTTACCGATAGCAGCTATTGCCGCTGCCGCACTGCCAGAAATTGCACCAAATATCGCACAGCTTATAACTGTTACAGCACCAAGTCCTCCTTTTCTCCGACCGACAAATGAATTCACAAAGTTTAGAATTCGTTCAGATAATCCTCCTGTTCCCATCAAAGTTCCTGATAAGACAAACAGAGGAATGGCTAGAAGTGCAAAAGATCCGATTACAGAAAAGCCGTAAGTGGCATGAAAGGAAATATTAGTCCCACTCATAAACCCGTAGGATAACGCTCCAATACCAAAACAATAGCCTACCGGAACCTCGATGAGTATAAGAATTATGATGATTACAAACATTAAAAAAAAAGCACTCATAGGGTTTCTCCATTAAAGGGCGTCTTTTAAAAAATATTATATATCGGCAATATGCCATTAATTCGCCTAATTTTTCACATCGGAATCTGTAAAGAAGTTTGTTAATTGCCGGATTTCCGATATAAGCTGGAGAATGAGGTAAAAACCCATCAAGGCGAAACCTACCACCATGCTGAAATCCCAGAACCCTTTTGAAAAGCCCATATATGGACTTTTGCGACCAATTCCGAGATTAAAAAGAGCGTTTTTTTGCGCGTAATATCCAAAAATGCAGGCGGCAACCACACACACAATTGTACCGAATATTCGAATAGCACAGATTACTTTTTCATTCTTAATGAAAAGAGTAACTATACCACCTGTGATATGATCACGTTGCCTTGTGGCGTGAGCCATCCCAAGAAAATACACCCACAATGCTATCATAGGGGCAAGTTCTTCCATGCCAAGAAAAGGACTTTCCAAACCGTAGCGCAGGACAACCTGGGTTGCCATTAAGACCCCTAGTGCTAATGACAATGACACGGTGATCCACCGTAGAAGGGCAACAAAGCCATGCTCAGCTTTGTAGACCCAGGATAAAGCCCGAATAGGATTCTCCGGAATGGCTGTCGGAACAGGAATGTTAGAAGGGCGGGCTGCTTCACCGTTTGCTACAGGAAGTTCAAGGTCATCACCTGGCTTGTGCACATCAATGTCAAGATGTTTCATAGACGTCCTCCAGTTATGCTATATTTTCCAGCAAATAAAACAAGAGCCCCTAGGGTAAGACATAAAAAATGAGGCTCTTGCATTTCAACATAATTACCTTTTGATGTTAGCCACCTTCAAAATCTCACTCAATTTTTCTTTACCTATCAGTTTTTCAACGATAGGTAATTCGGTATCTAGAACAATTTTCGCATATTTATCATGTTGTTCCGGTGTCAATTCGACAACCTGGAGCCCGGACTCACGAATTTTCACAAGCCACTCATCAAGATCTTGCTTGGAAGCAGTCCAAGACCAGGCAATAGCCTCTTCCGCTGCTTGTGTGATCCATTTGCGATCCTGCTCTGGCAGGCTGTTCAGCCAAGCGGAATTGGTGAAAAAGAAAGTTTGTTCAAAGTGCTCTTTTGTGTAGACATACGCTTCCAGGGTGTCACGAAACATCATGACTTCGGAACTAGGGGAATAGGCTCGGCCGTCGATGGCTCCAGTCTGCAACGCTGTGTGCACCTCAGAAAAAGGCATCGGCACGACGGAGAATCCTAATGCTTTGTAGCGAGCAATAGCCATAGGGTAAGGAGGGACACGCATTTTAAAACCATGTGCATCCTCTGGAACATTGACAGGCACCGCTACACCCTTTCTAACGACAAAACCTGTAAATCCGGTCGGGATAGTACCTAAACTAGTTAGGCCCAGATTACTATAGATCTCTTTATACAACGAGTCGAGAACACCACCTATGCCGTATATTTTTGCTGCGACGTCCCAGTCGTTGGCAATAAAACCCAATTGTGCGACATCCAGGCGTGGATCCAGTTCCGATAAAGCCCAACCAAGATTGATATGAATGGCACCCGCCATTGCCTGATCAACCTGTGAAGTCCAATCACCGAGAGCTCCCCCGGGATGATACTGTATTTCAAAAGCATCATTAGACAGTTCTTTCAATCTTTCCTTAAAACGGTCCGAAATTTTATGGAAGATATGGTCGGTTGGCATGGCGTGTGCCATGATTATTGTCGTTTTCGCAAACGCCGACCCGCTAAAAAAAATCAGAACTAACAGGGTTGCAATAATACATCTTCCAAGAGGTTTAGGGACGTTTGTGCCGAGTTTACTCATAATGTCTCCTTGCGCGGTTGAAGAAATGGGGATAATCCTGGTGTTGATCATAGATATATCAGTGATATTTTTAACTGTCAAGGCTTTTATTTTACATTTGGCCTTGTCGCTTTGATCATATCAATAAACATAGAAGGTATGTTTTTAACGTGGAAAAGGAACAAAAGAAACAGAATCTCTGGCCATTACGGACATCTAAAAATCCTTAGTGTTGTTTTTTGTCCAAATTCTATGCCGACCCCCATTTGGTGAATTCCGGACAGAAGACCGTATCCAATGCCGCCAGATTATTCGATGTCCATCCAGTTACCATGTCCCGTCTCTTGAAGTGTGGAATGGTTCCTTAACCAGGTTTTACGTTCTTATCGAAACTTTAAGATTATGTAAAGTTTGTTGTTTAAGAAGGCAGCAATTGACTGATAAATTAACTATTTTAGTCAATCAGGTCCTGAAAAAACTTTCCATAATGCTGCCGTCCGCGTCAGGGCCACGATAACCTGCTCGTCATTGGTCGGCAAAAGAGTCTCGCTCCATACACTCAGACATAGTTGTGATATGATGATCTATCAGACGACTAAAGATCCGCGTGAAGTCGCTCTATGGCTTGGGCTTGCCAATAAGCAAACAGCATAGATCTATTTACGGGCAGACCCCACTGAAAAGCTTGCTGTGAAGCAGTGATACCGCCATCACTTTGCTTTGCCGTGGCAAATTCACGATGCCAGAGCTATTAATTGATTCATTACGAGATTAATCATTATGGAAAGTGATCGGAGCTGAAAATATGGGACTTTCAGCTCCGATTGACGGATACTTTACATAATATTAAAGTTTCGATAAGAACGAAAACGTACGATAAGCAAATTAAG
>JASJGV010000249.1:0-5083 GCA_033791325.1 Desulfobacterales bacterium
GGATTGTTTGCCGTTGGTGTAAAAAAATAGCCACACTAAACAGTATGCCTAATAAATGTTAAAAAGAGGGGAGTGTCCCTAGTTTTTTTTTTGTAGAGAAATAGTTCTCCAGCAACATGTGCACACGAAATTAACGGGACATTTTTCCCCATAGGGACTTTTTGCCCAGCCCAATATTCATATAACCTGCTGCTTTTTCGATAAAGTTACTTGGCACACTGTCTGCTATAAAACCTGCCATAACGCATTGTTGATATGACAGGAAGTTACCATCTTCGTTCAACACAGTTCACCTGGCGCTCTGCTCAGCACTAAGTGAACTCTAAATAAAATACTGGACGTTGCCACCTTCGTCCTTTATGGGGAACCCACTGGGTTCCCCTTTTTTTATGGAGAAAACAGGGGGTGATGTCTCTTCTTTTTGCGCCCTGTTGTGACAAAACGCTTGTGTGTGTCCTATTTTTTGTTCCGAACTCTCTGATAATGTTTACAAAACAGATTGGGGTGCTACTCTTCAATAAGATGGATAATTTCAAAACCACACGAAGAGGAGGCCACAATGACTTATGGGCAGGGCAGGACATACAAAAAAGTTGAAATAATCGGGATTTCTAGTTCTGGAATCGAGGATGCCATTCAGCAGGCGATCACTAAGGCACAGCAGTCTCTGGAGAAGCTTTCGTGGTTTGAGGTGGAGAATATGCGTGGTCATATTGGCGAGGATGGCAAAGTTGATGAGTATCAGGTGGTCCTTAAGGTGGCTTTTGAATTGAAGTAGCCGAGGGATAAAATAGTGGGTGAATTGAACCAACCCAAGCCTTACGAAGGAGAAGAATACTTGGCCTCATAATCTGGGGGACAACATGATTCTTACATCATCCTGATGGTTGGCTAACATGACGGAAACATAAACAGGTTTTTTTGCTGTAGGGGTTGGGGAATTGCTTCCTGACCATTGATGAAGTTGTGTCGTTAGTATCAATTTTATTAAAGGAGAATGTTTATGAAAAATCGAATACCGAAATTTAGAATTCTGAAATCGCTGCTCTTGGGATTACTGCTTCTTTCTTTCTCTACCATGGCCTCTGCAACCGAACTCACCATGTTCTACCCTGTTGCGGTTGGTGGCCCTCTGACAAAACTGGTCGACAAACTGGTGCAGGATTTTGAGACAGAAAATTCGGATATCACTGTAAAAGCCATCTATTCGGGAAATTATTCAGATACCATGACCAAAGCAATGACGGCTCTTAAGGGGGGGACTCCACCAGACCTTTCTGTCATTCTTTCCACCGAGATTTTTACCTTGATTGATAATGATGCCATTCTTGCCTTTGATGATCTGATTGCGACTGCAGAAGAAAAGCAATGGCTGAACAGTTTCTATCCTGCTCTGATGGAAAACAGTCGGACCGGTGGTAAGACCTGGAGTATCCCATTTCAACGATCGACGATTGTTATGTACTATAACAAGGATGCTTTCAGGAAGGCTGGACTTGATCCCGACTCTCCCCCGGCGACTTGGGATGAGCTTGTCGCAATGGGCAAAAAACTGACCACAAAAGATTCTTCAGGTAAGGTCACACAGTGGGGTTTGGAAATTCCTTCGACCGGTTACCCCTACTGGATGTTTGGAGCTTTGAGCAGGCAAAATAGTGAAGTTCTGATGAATGATGCTGGAACCGAGACCTATTTTGATCATCCGGGCGTCATTCAAGCGCTTGATTTCTGGAAGGATCTTGGCCGAAAATACCAGATCATGCCAGAGGGGACGATTGAGTGGGGGACCCTGAGAAGCGATTTCCTCGAACAAAAAACCGCAATGATGTGGCATAGTACCGGCAATCTGACCGCGGTGAAAAAAAATGCCAGCTTTGACTTTGGCGTTGCGATGCTGCCAGCAAAAAAAGAGCGTGGAACCCCGACCGGGGGTGGAAATTTCTATATTTTTAAGCAGGCAACAGCGGAAAAAAGAGCAGCGGCGCTCAAATTTATCAAATGGATGACTCAACCGGAACGGACAGCTCAGTGGAGTATTGGAACCGGCTATCTGGGGACACGTCCAGATGCCTATACGACAACTATGCTCGAAAGTTACGTTAAAGATTTTCCGCCAGCCGCGGTTGCGCGGGACCAGTTGAAGTATGCCACTGCGGAACTTTCAGTTCATGAAAATGGTAGAATTTACAAAACCCTGAATGATGCTATTCAGGCGGCACTAACGGACGCTAAAACCCCGGAAGAAGCGCTGAAAGACGCCCAGAAGCAAGCGGAGCGCGTCTTGAAACGTTACCGTTAATCAAAGTCAGGACAGGGAGATATGTTTCTCCCTGTCCTGAGCAAAAAGGACGTAGCCTATGCGATTATCGGGAGCCGGAATAGGAAAAATTATTGAAACTTTAGGAGCCTGGCTGCTGGGGGCTCTGTGGCTGCTTCCAGTTGTGTTTGCTATCTGGAGCGCATTTCATCCGGCAGAATATTCAACCCGATTTGAGCTGTTTGCTCCTGTTACAACCGAAAACTTTGTCAGGGCCTGGTCGTATGCGCCGTTTCCCAGGTATCTGCTTAACACCTTCATTCTTGTCACTCTGATTCTGGCGGCACAGTTTGTTCTATGCACCTTGGCCGCCTACGGATTTGCCCGGTTTGACTTCTTTGGCAAGAATTTCGTGTTTGCGCTGGTTCTGTTACAATTGATGATCATGCCCGAAGTTCTTCTGGTTGAAAATTACCGTACTATCAGTGAGTTAGGTCTGTTGGATACGATTGCTTCCATCGGTCTTCCTTACATGGCTAGTGCTTTTGGGATTTTTCTTCTGCGTCAATCGTTCAAAATCATTCCCACTGAATTGATAGAAGCTGCCCAGGTGGAAGGTGTGTCTGCCCTTGGCATTCTCTGGAAGGTCTATATTCCTCTTTCTAAATCAACCTATATCGCTTATGGACTTGTTTCAGTCAGTTATCATTGGAATAATTTTTTATGGCCCCTGGTGGTCACCAGCTCGGTTAACAGTCGTCCCCTGACGGTGGGGCTGGCTATTTTCGGAGCACCGGAGTCCGGGGTCGACTGGTCTATCATTACCGCTGCAACGGTTATGACTATGGCACCCCTGCTGCTGGCTTTTATTTTGTTTCAACGCCAGTTCGTCCAGTCCTTTATGCATTCTGGCATTAAATAATGTCTATCCGGAAACGATGGATGGAAACTCAATAACAGTAAGCAGCTATAGCCGGATAAAGTTGAGAGATGTCAATAATTAAATTAAAAGACGTTTGTAAAAGTTGGGGATCTACTCAGGTTCTCAAAAATATTAATTTTGAATGTAAAGATGGGGAGCTTCTCGTTCTTCTGGGTCCTTCGGGCTGTGGTAAGTCGACCACTTTACGCCTTATTGCCGGATTGGAAACCCCGACAGAAGGAAGCATAGAAATAGGGGGGAAAGATGTTTCTAATCTTCCTCCGGTCAAACGGAATATTTCTATGGTCTTCCAGAACTATGCTTTGTTTCCTCATTTGAATGTGGCAGAAAATATTATTTTTGGTCTTAAAGCACGCAAGGTGCCAAAAGTTGAACAACAGAAACGTCTTGAGAATGCCGCTGATATTCTTGGTCTGACAGATTTTCTAGCCCGAAAACCGGCCCAACTCTCAGGCGGACAGCGGCAGAGGGTGGCGTTGGGCCGAGCCATAGTGGCTCAGGTCTCTGTCTGTCTTATGGATGAGCCACTGTCAAACCTGGATGCCAAATTGCGCCAGGAAATGCGGCAGGAGATTCGTTCTCTGCAACAGCGCTTGAAGATGACCATGGTTTATGTCACCCATGATCAGGTTGAGGCAATGACGATCGCAGATAGAATCATTCTGATCAACGAAGGAATTATTGAACAACACGGAACCCCGGAAGAGCTTTACAATCAACCGGCGAGCTCATTTACCGGAAATTTCATTGGTAATCCACCGATGAATATCCTGGTTCCCGATGCTCAAATTATTGCGGCTTGCCCTGCAACAATCTTCCCTTCGCATGACGCAACGGCTACATATCTTCTGGGCATCCGACCCGAGGATATTGAGATAGTACAAGGCTCTGGCCTGGAATGTACCGCTACGTTGATTGAGTATCTGGGTGCAGAGACCCTTGTTGTCGTTCAAGCAGGAGATCATGCCATCACCCTGACCGTACCGGGCAGGGCTGAAGTTTCCGCAGGTGACCATCTCGCAATTCGCTGGGAAGCGGACAAAGTTCATCTGTTTGCTGCTGCAAATGGAAGACGGATAGAGACATTGACGGGAGCGATGCTATGAAATCAACATTTCAACTGCGATATTGGAATCATATAAATGGATGGCTTCTTGTGCTGCCGGCCGTTTTTATGATTGGTTTGTTTACCCACTATCCCATCGCCGCCAATATTTTCCACAGCCTGTTTTCAATGGGAACCGTAACTCGCCCCGAGGTTTTTATCGGCCTGGAAAATTATCAGTATCTTATGGATGATGATATATTCTGGAAGGTCCTCACCAATAATTTTATCTATTCTATGTGTACGGTCCCCATCAGCATTATTGTTGCCCTTTGTATGGCCCTACTGATCAATCGTAATATCAAGGGCCGTTCCCTGGTGCGGATGTCCTTTTTTACCCCCACGGTTCTTCCGATGATTGCTGTTGCCAATATCTGGTTGTTTTTTTACACCCCGGAATATGGACTTTTTGATCAGGTCTTTGAATTTTTTGGCGGTGATAGCCATAACTGGCTTGGTAATCCGGACACGGCCCTGTTCTGTCTCATCGTTATGGTCATCTGGAAGGAAGCCGGTTTTTTCATGGTTTTCTATCTGGCGGCACTGCAGCAGCTTTCTCCTGAACTTAAGGAGGCCGGTATCGTTGAAGGGTCTGGCGGCTGGTACTATTTCCGTAGAGTGACCTTTCCCCTGTTGATGCCGACGACGTTATTCGTCATGGTTAATGCTGTGATCAATTCTTTTAAACTTGTAGACCATTTGATTATCATGACCAAGGGAGGGCCCGATAATGCCAGCTCTCTCCTCCTGTACTATATCTATGAGAATGCCTTCAGCT
>JASJGV010000250.1:0-6920 GCA_033791325.1 Desulfobacterales bacterium
TTTTTTAACAACAGGCTTTATTTTAAATTTAATGGCAGCCGATTTTTTCCCCACACCGAGGAAAAGGTCATCCAACTGGACAATCGCGATAAGGAAAATGCGCGTATCGAGCGGATCGTTACCAACGGTAGCCATTGGATAAAGCATCTTGTTCATAATGAGAGTCTTCCTCCCTTTGATCTTTCCGAAGAAGAAAAGAAGGATATTACAGAAATACTGAAAACGGCCTACCTGAATCAGAAGGAAAGTCGATACTACTCATTGGCCAAAAGGATCCTCAGGGAGGTGGGTATCGGCATGGAGGACAGCAGACTTCTTCAGGTTTTTGTCAAACTCGGTGTCTGGGACAAGGATGAAAACCTGGATCTCATTCGGTTTGGCATATCGTCTGATTTTCCTGAAGATGTCAATAAAAGCGCCGAGAGGCTGGTAAAAGACGCTTATTACTCAAATACCGAAACCACCTACGGGGCCAAGCGTGTCAATTTAACGGACCTTCCCCTGATAACCATAGACGGGCAGGCAACTCTCGATTATGACGATGCCCTGAGCATTGAGAAATCGAATGACCACTATCGGCTGGGTATCCATATTTCCGACGTGGGGCATTTTATTAAAAAAGACAGCCTGGTTGACCAGGAGGCTGTCAATAGGGCATCTTCCATCTATACACCGGATAGAAAACTACCCATGATCCCTCCCGGTCTTGCCGAAGGCCTCTGCAGTCTGAAGGCAGGCGAGCTTCGACCGGCCATCAGTACCTTTGTTCAGATCGGCAGTTTTGGAAATATTGTCGATGTTGAGATTGTGCCGAGTCTGATTACCGTACAACGGCAGCTGTCTTACTATGATGTCAATACCGTTACCGAGGAAGACGAAGAAATTCGGATGCTCTACGATATTGCCAAAAAGTTCCGGCAAAAACGACTCGCGCAGGGAGCGCTCCAGATCACACTTCCTGAAATCAGTATATGGGTTAATCCGGAAGGGACTCCCGCTGTCAGCAGAATCAACCGCGAAAGCCCCAGCAGAATGCTGGTGGCGGAGTTGATGATAATGGCCAACTGGCTTATGGCCAAATTTTTATCCGATCACAAAGTCCCGGCGATTTTCAGATCTCAACCAGAACCTCGGGGCCGCCTCTATAAAAACAACGATGGCACACTCTATCAAAACTGGGCTCAGCGAAAATTGCTCAGTCGGTTTGTCCTGGGCCATGAGGCCGGTCATCATACCGGTCTGGGTCTGGAAGCCTACGTGACCGCAACATCACCTATCAGGAAATATTTTGATTTGGTGACACAAAGACAGATAAGAGCTGTTCTGGGGCTTGACAAACCGTATACAAAAGAGGAAATTGATCATTTGATCCAGACGCTTGGCCTGAGCATGGGCGTTGTTTCACGAATTCAGTACAATCGCAACCGGTACTGGCTTCTCAAACATCTCGAAACGCTGATTGGCGAAAGGACAGAGGCAATCGTCATCAGCAAAAAACGAAATGCATATTCAATTCTTCTCAAAGACTTTATGCTCGAATGCGATCTTCCCTTATCCGGCGGTATTAATTTAAAGCCCGAAGATTTGGTGCGGGTTAAAATTCAGCAGGTCAATGCCAGGAACAATAAACTATCTGTTTTTATTGGATAAGGGTTAGGGATTGTCTCGGCGCAGACAATCAGGAGTCCGGCGAATGAAAAAAAATGGGTATCTTTTCTGTATACTGATGGGGCTGTTATTTCTTCATCCGGCAACCGTTGTTATGGCGGAAGAATCTGCGATGGGCCAGGTTAAAAGAGTGACCGGCCTCATGGAAATTCAAAGAGCCAAACAGACAGTTCGGCTGGTGGCACGACCGGATATGGAAGTGTTTTTCGGAGATACCATCACCACGGGAGATAACAGCAGGGGGCTTATCAGGCTGGCTGATGACAGCATTATTCGTGTCCACGCCAACAGCAAGATTGCTTTGAACACCATGATATCACCGGTGGAAAAAAAACATTCAGTCCTGCTTTTCTTCGGTAAATTATGGAACAAAATCAGTAAGAAAGCACTGCGTAAAAAAGTCTTTGAAGTTCAGACTCCCACAGCTGTCTGTGGTGTCAGGGGGACGGACTTCGAAACAGCATCTTATGAAGACGGAACCATGCTGGTACGTGTGAATTCAGGCGAGGTGGAAGTGGACAGCGAGGTAGCCCGGGAGACCCTCGTTTCCAACCAGGGCACTCAGGTTTCCTTTGAACAAAAAGAGATTCGGGTCGAGCCTGATTTCAAGCCTGACTGGGACAGGGATCAGGCAAGATCGAGGGAAAACCTTTTGGGAGATGGTGAGAAGTACGGCAGATACGTGCATGATGAAATTTACAGGAGAAGGGATCACTTGAAGACGCTTGTGGATCGCGCCTCAGATTTGAAAACCACAAAAGAACAACTTAAGCAAAAAGCTGCCGAATCAAAAGAAAACGGGGATGACGCAGCGTATGAATCCTGTATCATGGGAATTGAAAAAATCAACGATGAGCAGAGAGAACTGAACCGGGAAATTGCCTATTACGGCCGAAGACTGGAATGCCATTTCGGACTTTTTTCCCGCTATGGTGATCTTGCAAAGGATCCGGAAATTTCAAAGCGCTTTAAGGGACGTGAATACATTATGAACCAGTTGGATGATATTGAAATGGTTTATGCCGAATTCAATGTCATGATCGAAGAAGGGATGAAAATGTCTATGGAAGACATGGAGGATCTCATGGATGAGATGCGGGATAAAATGAAAACATTCAAGGAACAGGGAAATAAGAGCAATTTATTCGAACAATTGAACTAAAAGTGCTTTAAAACCTCCTCTCGAGCCCAATCTCTGCGTTGAGCCAAGACGTTTAATCCTCGAAATACGATATGTATTCCTGTGGTTAAACGCCTCGTCTCGCCTTGATCTTGGGCCCGATTGAAAGTTTTTAAACAAAACATATACAGACAAGTAAGGGATCGATTTCAAGATATGGGTATACAGGAGAGAAAAGAGAGAGAAAAAGAAAGAAGACGGCAGCAGATCATTGTAGCCGCAAAACGCGTATTTTCAAAAAAGGGCTTGAGCAAAACAACCATGGAAGATATCGCCAAGGAATCCGAGCTCAGCCCTGGGACGCTTTATCTTTACTTCAAAAACAAGGAAGAGTTATATGCATCTCTTTCCCTGAGAATTCTGCAGTTTCTGAGCATCCGGGTAGCTCAGGTGATTCAGGATCATGGCGAGGACCCGTCTGAAAAACTGGACAGGCTTATCGAGGCCATGTACGAGGTCTATGAGTTCGACCCGATGGTTATTATCAATATGTTTCATCTTCAATCCAGCGAAACTTTAAAACACCTTTCACCGGAACTGTTGACGGAGATAAAGACCTTGTCAAAAAAGGCACTGGCTCACATTGCCAGTATTTTTGAAGAGGGCATCGAAAAGGGTGTCTTTATCGACCGCCATCCAACCGCACTTGCCGATATTTTCTGGTCCCTGTTTTCAGGTGTAATTTTATGGGAGGCAAGTAAAAATGTCATCAACCAGGACAAGGATTATTTGAAGTCGACACTTGCACTGGCTTTCGACCTCTTTTGCCGGGGCATAAAAAAATAAGGTTTTTCTCGCCATTGTTTATGCTTGGCTGAAAAATTTCCATTTCTTATAGCACCTCTGTTGGTGGTAAAAAAGTCATAATTAATTGTTATAACTATGAAGTTTTTATTAAAAGTTGCCAGAGGAATCGATGTTTTAAATGAATGGGTTGGCCGGGGTGTTGCCTGGGTTACCTTATGCTTGGTGCTGGTTATTTTTGTCGATGTGGTAATGCGTTACATGTTTCGTACCAGTTTTGTCTTTACCCAGGAACTCGAGTGGCATCTGTTTGCCTTTATCTTTCTCATCGGAGCGGGTTACACACTTCTCCACGACGGGCATGTCCGGGTGGATATCATTTACCAGCGCCTCAGCCCCAACGCCAAGGCCTGGGTTAATCTGACCGGTGTTCTTTTATTTCTTTTTCCCGGCTGCATCATGGTCATCGTTACGTCTGTCAAATTTGTCTACACCTCCTGGTCAATCATGGAAGGTTCGCCTGATCCAGGGGGCATTCCCTTCCGCTTTATCGTAAAAGGAACCATTCCAGCAGGCTTCTGCCTCCTTTTGTTGCAAGGAACATCTCTGGGCATTCACAGTCTCCTCCAGATACTGGGTGTGGAAAAGGCAGAGGAGGTCAAGTCCTGATGGAATATCTTCCTGCCTGGATGTTTCTGGCATTGACCATCCTGCTTATGGCCGGGTTTCCCGTCACATTCACGCTCCTGGGAACGTCCCTTTGCTTTGGATTGATCGGGTTTGGCTGGGATTTTTTTAATCTGCTGCCTTTGAGAATCTGGGGTCGGATGACCAATGTGACCCTGATCGCCGTGCCCCTGTTCGTGTTTATGGGTGTTATGCTGGAACGTTCGGGTCTGGCCGAAGACCTTCTCAATACCATGGGTCTCCTTTTTGGACGTATTCGCGGGGGATTGGCAATTTCCGTTGTTATCGTGGGTGCTTTGCTTGGCGCATCCACCGGCATAGTGGGTGCCACGGTTGTCACTATGGGGTTGCTGGCGGTTCCCACCATGTTAAAGCGCGGATATCAGAGAGAGCTCGCTACAGGGACGGTTGCCGCTTCCGGCACCCTTGGCCAGATTATCCCACCCAGTATCGTTCTGGTGCTTATCGGGGATATCGTCGGTGTTTCCGTGGGTGACTTGTTTATGGGTGCGATCCTGCCCGGGCTTATCTTGGTGGGACTCTTTATCCTTTATATCGCTATCGTCGCTTTTTTCCGGCCTGAAATCGCACCGGCCATCCCACAGGAAGAGCTCGCGGAAATCTCCGGCAAGCAGTTGCTGGCTCGCGTGGGCAAGGCCATGTTTCCACCACTCTTTTTAATGGTTGCCGTCCTGGGATCAATTTTTGCCGGAATAGCATCTCCTACAGAAGCTGCCGCTGTGGGTGCGGTGGGTGCTATCGTGCTGACCTTGACCAACGGAAAGTTTTCCCTCAATATTTTAAGAGAGGTCATGCGCACCACCGTGCAACTCACCTGTATGGTTTTTATTATCTTGTGTGGAGCAGCTGCATTTGGGCTGGTTTTTCGCGGCCTTGGAGGGGATGAACTCGTTCGGGGTTTTTTGGGCGGTCTGGCAGATCAGTACTCCCGCGGCATGGTATTGGCCATTGTCATGGGGCTTATTTTTGTCATCGGCTTTTTTCTCGATTTTATCGAAATAACATTCATTCATGTTCCGGTGCTGGCGCCGATAATGATCGAGTTCGGATTCGACCCCATCTGGTTTTGTGTTCTGCTGGCGGTTAACCTGCAGACTTCGTTCATGACACCGCCATTTGGTTTTTCTCTTTTTTACCTGAAAGCGGTAACACCGCCTGAAGTTACAACCGGTCATATATATCGGGGAATCATCCCTTTTGTCATTTTTCAACTTATCGGTCTGACGATCGTTGTCTTATTTCCACAACTTGCCACCTGGCTCCCCAAGTTGGTATACGGTCCTTGACACTCGGAGCGAAAATGCAATAGGGTTTTATTCATGGTTTAGCAAAGAACCATGTTTTCTTCATATAGCCTGTTATCTTCGGCACGTGTTTAGGATGTGCCGGTTAAACTTCATTTTATCTGATTTAAGGAGGAATTATGGAAAGACGTGATTTTCTGAAGAAAGCGGGTGTTGGTACAGCTGCGGTGGTTGGGGCTGGTGCTGCATTGTCAACGGCCATAGTGGGATGCGGTAAAGGTGATCAGGCAGAGGTTGAAAAGCTGAAAAATGAAGTCGAAGAATTTAAGGGGAAACTGGCTACCTTAACCAAAAAGAAATACAAATGGAAAATGGTCACCACCTGGCCCCCCAAGCTGGATGTCCTTCAGGAAGGTTGTGAACGTCTGGCAAAAAGAATTGGCGAACTCTCCGATGGACGACTGGAAATTCAGGTATATGCAGCCGGCGAGCTGGTACCGGCCATGGAGAGCTTCCAGGCGGTATCGGATGGTACGGTTGAGGTGGGTAGCGGCGCGTCCTACTACTGGGCCGGGAAAGAGCCGGCAACCCAGTGGTTCGCGGCAGTACCCTTTGGGTTGAATGCCCAGGGAATGTCGGCATGGTTTCATGGTGCTGATGGTCTGAAACTGTGGGAAGAAGTCTATGCGCCCTTTAATCTCATCCCCAGACCGGGTGGTTCCACCGGGGTACAGATGGGTGGCTGGTTCAACAAAAAAATCAATTCCATCGACGACTTTAAGGGTCTTAAAATGAGAATCCCCGGTTTGGGCGGAAAGGTTATTGCCAAGGCTGGCGGAACCGTTGTTCTGCTTCCGGGCGGCGAAATTTTCACATCTCTGGAGCGTGGTGTTCTCGATGCGACCGAGTGGGTCGGGCCGTTGCACGGTCTGCGATTCGGTTTTTACAAGGCTGCCAAATATTACTATTATCCGGGGTGGCATGAGCCCGGAACCTATCTGGAATATTTTTTCAATAAAAAGGCCTACGAGTCACTTCCCAAGGATCTGCAGCAGATCATCGACACCGTCTGTGTGGAAAACGAGCACTGGGTGCTCGCCCAGTTCGATGCCCGCAACGGAGCTGCCCTGCAGACCTTGATCAATAAGCACAAGGTGCCGGTGGTTCCATTTCCCGATTCTGTGCTCAGCGCATTGATGCCGCTGGCCGAAGCGGTTGTCGAAGAAGAGGCCGCCAAAAGTCCCATGGCCACAAAGGTCAACGAGTCCTTTAAAAAGTTTTCCAAGGAAATCGGGACCTGGGGCAGCATCTCGGAAAAAGCCTATTACAACGGCATCATGAAGAAGTATTCGTTAAAAGGATAACGATCAGGATAC
>JASJGV010000251.1:0-4651 GCA_033791325.1 Desulfobacterales bacterium
GGGGAGGCGCCTCTCTTGTGCACGGTATTCAGGCGCGTAATATCGCGGATAAGTTGTCCATGTAAACATTCGTGTATGGAACTACCATCGGGGTCTGGCTGGGTTTGGGCGTTTATACCGCTTGTCATAATAATGTTCCGAAAATAGGATGGCGGCATAAGGGTTTGTAGCAGAAAAACGGTCCTCAATCGGAACGTTTTTCTGACAACCCCTATAAAAATCAACGATCAGCTTGAAAGGAAGACTAGCGACGTGTTGGAGTCTAAGCAAACAATATCAGACGTAAAAATAGAGCCGTTTCATTTGATGCTTTCGAGTCACGGGCTCGAGTTGCAGCGTGACAAAACCAGTACCCTGCAAGTCAATGTTGGCTTTTTGTGCAATCAGAAATGCCGTCACTGCCATCTGGACGCCGGGCCTGACCGAGCAGAGAACATGACCCGGGAGACGATGATGACAGTGGTGGACTATGCACGGCGCAGCCATTTTGACGTGATCGACATCACGGGCGGGGCTCCGGAACTGAACCCCCACGTGGAAGAACTTATCAAACAAATGGCGGCACTGGTGCCGCGCGTAATGTTCCGATCCAACCTTTCAGCATTAAACAGTGGGAAAAGGGAGAGCTTGATGCAGGTGTTGAAGGCCCACCAGGTTGTGGTGGTGGCTTCTTTGCCATCCCTGAATGCCTCACAGACCGAATCGCAGAGGGGAAAAGGCATTTTCGATATCAGCATAGAGGCTCTACAGAAACTGAACGGACTTGGGTATGGCAAGGAAGGCTCCGGTCTGGAACTGAACCTGGTGTCGAACCCTTCCGGTGCTTTTATGCCGGCTGCACAGGACCAGACAGAGAAGCGATTCAGACGGATTCTGGGAAAAAACTGGGGGATTCATTTCAATAGCCTTTTCACTTTTGCCAATGTTCCTCTGGGCCGGTACCGTGAGTGGCTAATGAGGTCCGGCAATTTTGCGCTTTATATGGAAAAACTGGCCTCGAGCTTTAACTCCTGTGCGGTGTCGAACGTCATGTGCAGAACAATGGTTTCGGTATCGTGGGATGGATATCTATACGACTGCGATTTTAACCTGGCTCGGGGCATATACATGGGCGGTCAAAAAATTCATGTGTCGGAAATGAAAGACCACCCCGAACCCGGCAGCCTTGTTGCAACAGCCGACCACTGCTATGCCTGTACGGCCGGTTCCGGGTTCACGTGAGGAGGCTCTATCGCGTCCTGAGTTCAGGCTGTGGATAGGTTGTGGTTTATTTCTCCCAACTAATTGGGAGAAGAATCAATATGATAATCCGGGTCCCTGGGGCCCGGAGATATATTTCCAAACGGCGGTGGCAAATGGAAAAAAAGTCTAAAGCAATCCTGAAGATCATTCTCCTGGCTGGTTTTATCATTATGGCTCTTGTATTGGTTCGCTTGACCCCGGTCATGACCTATCTGACGCCGGAAGCCCTGGGTGCGTTTCTCGAAAAAGTCGGTTTCTGGGCGCCTTTGGTATTCATCGGTGTGTATGCCGCGGGGGTTTGTCTGTTTGTGCCGGGAACGCTTTTAACGGCTCTCGGGGCGGCTATATTCGGCCCATACTGGGGGTTTGTATGGGTGTGGATCGGTGCCATGATCGGTGCTGGTGGGGCCTTTATTATCGGTCGGACCCTTGGGCGTGAATTTGCGGCATCCCTGGTCGGTGACAAACTCCGAAAATACGATGATGGTATCGAGCGAAATGGTTTCGCCACAGTCCTGTATCTGAGACTGGTTTACTTTCCGTTTACCCCCATGAATTTTGGTATGGGCCTGACAAAGGTCCGGTTCAGAGATTATCTGGGTGGCACTGGTCTGGGCATTATCGTCGGCACTTTTATTTTTACTTTTTTCATCGGTACCCTGAAGGATGTCTGGGCTTCCGGAAACTGGGGGGAACTGATTTCTTTCAAGGTTTTTTTCTCGATTGCCCTGTTTGTATCTTCTTTTTTTATTCCCAAGATGATTAAAAAGATCAGAGGAGAAGATAAAAACAATACCCCTTCCGGGTGACACCTTTTTAGCCAGAAGAAATACGATGGTTTTACGAATCGCTATTACCCTGATCATGATTTCAGCCGCTCTGTTGGCTGCCTGCACGCCGGCCTATAACGCGCCGGACCTGGGTGGTCTCTACAACAGCCTGGTTCAGAATGAAAGCCCCTATCGAAATCCCGTTATCCTGATACCCGGGCTGCTTGGATCCAAACTCATCGACAGAGATTCGGACATGAGTGTCTGGGGTTCATTTGGTGCCGGCAGCATGCGTCCGACGTCTGAAAAAGGGGCCCGTGCTATCGCTCTCCCCATGGAAGCAGGTGTATCTTTAGCGGAACTGCATGACAACGTGGAACCCTCCGGGACACTTGATCGGGTGGTGCTCAATTTGTTAGGGTATCCGTTCAAGCAGAATACCTATGCTTATATACTTCGGGTCCTGGGTATTGGTGGATACCGTGATGAGCAACTTGCGGGGGCCGGTCAGGTTGATTACGGTAATCGTCATTTTACCTGTTTTCAGTTTGACTATGACTGGCGCAGGGATATGGTGGAGACATCTCAGGCCCTGGACCGGTTTATCCAGGAAAAAAGACAATACGTTCAACAGGAGATTGAAAGGCGATTCGGCATCAGAAACCATGATGTCAAATTTGATATCGTTGCGCATTCCATGGGTGGTCTGGTTGCACGTTATTTTCTCAGATATGGCACCTCCGATCTACCTCCTGATGATGGGGTGTCACGTGTGACATGGGCAGGTGCCGAACACGTGGAGAATCTGGTTTTGATCGGCACGCCCAACAGCGGTTCTGTTGAAGCGCTTAATAATCTTGTCAAGGGGTTTCGACCGGCCAGGCTTCTCTCTCATTACCCTGCAGCGGTTCTTGGGACCATGCCATCTCTGTATGAGTTGCTTCCCAGGGGGCGACATGGGGCACTTCTGGACAAGGAGGGGCGTCCCACCGATATTTTCGATATAAATCTTTGGAAAGAGAATCAGTGGGGTCTTGCGGATCCAGCTGCCGATGGCATGCTGCAGTACCTTCTTCCGGGTGTACAGGATCTGGGTACCCGGCACCGAATTGCCCTTGATCACCTACAGAAATCGCTTCTTCGTGCCAGACAGTTTACAGAAGCACTGGACCTTCCTGCCAGGCCACCTGCTGGGCTTCGGATACTGCTCGTGGCTGGAGATTCTGAAAAGACCGAGAAAACAGCGCAGATGCATACAGCTGAAAAATTGCGTATTGTCGCCTTCGGGCCCGGTGACGGAGTGGTACTGCGCAGTAGTGCGCTGGGTGACGAACGTACCTCAGATCATCTGGCGGATCGTCTCATTTCTCCGATTTCTTGGAATCAGGTCCTTTTTTTGTTTTCGGATCATCTCGAATTGACACAAAATCCTGCATTCACAGACAACCTCCTGTATTTTTTATTGGAGAGCCAGTGAGAAAATAAGACATCCTGGCAGCATTATGACACCACATGAGGAGATGTCTTGGTGATAACAGTTGTGCCTTGAATAGCGGCAGCCGTAGTGATATTGTAACGGCACTTACAGAATCAGAGAGGAGCCCCTGATTTATGAACTTTCCTGATACATACCATATGGACCTTATTGAATCACAGTATCAGCAGTGGAAACAGGATCCCGAGTCGGTTTCAAAAGACTGGCAGTTTTTCTTCAAGGGTTTCGACTTTGCGTTTTCAAGCGGGATTACGCCCGGAATGGCGGAAACAGAGGACCATCCATTCTTCCTGGCCAATGTCGAACAGTTGATATTCGGGTATCGCTGTCTTGGCCACATGCTGTCATGCATGGACCCCCTGCAAGCCTGCCCCATGGATCACCCCTTGTTATCGTTGGATCGTTTTGGCCTGGCACCGGCGGATTTTGAGAAGCATGTGCCGGAGACGAGCTTTCTGGGTGGCGGCGGGAATCTGAAAGAAATCCTGATGCGCCTGAAAGAAACATACTGTCGTTCAATCGGTGTGGAATACATGCATATTCAGGATCCCGAAGAACGGCACTGGCTTCAAGAACGGATGGAGCCGGTTCAGAACAGTCCGCGAGTCGATCCTACCGAGAAAATGACCATACTGAAACGATTGTATCAGACGGCTCTGTTTGAAGCCTATTTAAATAAAAAATATATGGGAGTGACCCGTTTTTCCCTGGAGGGGGGTGATGTGGTGATCCCCCTGCTGGACACACTGGTCCGGCAGTTTGCCGAAAATGGTTGCCAGGAAGTTATACTGGGGATGGCCCACAGGGGGCGTCTGAATGTTCAGAGCCACATTCTGGGCAAGTCTTATGAAGAAATTTTCAGGGAGTTTGAGAGCTGTTATGACCCGGGACAACTCATGGGCTCTGGCGATGTCAAATACCACAATGGTTATCTTGCAGACATTCAGACGGCTGCCGGAAAGAATGTGCGTATATTTCTGGTGAATAATCCCAGCCATCTGGAAGCTGTGGATCCCGTGGCAGAGGGTGTTGCACGAGCCAGGCAGGACCTGCCGGATATGGGTTCGGATAATGTGGTTCCGGTACTCATTCACGGTGATGCCGCTTTTGCCGGTCAGGGGGTGGTGGCCGAGACATTGAACAT
>JASJGV010000252.1:0-3221 GCA_033791325.1 Desulfobacterales bacterium
GAATCCATTTTTATCCAGGGGATGGATATAAAGCCTGCCAGGCTTGCTGGGCCTGCCAAAAACCGGACAGTAAAGGCTGCGCCATAAAAGATGATATGCAGGAAATCTTTCCCAAGCTGGTTGAAGCAGATTCCTGGGTAATTGCTACACCTGTGCATTGGTTTAATATGTCTACTCAAACCAAACTCTGGCTGGACAGGTGTTTTTCCCTGTCTAAATATGGAGACAATCCTTTTAATAAAAAAATTGCCATCGCCATATCTTATGGTGACACTGATCCGTATTCGTCGGGAGCTATAAATGCGATCAGAAGTTTTCAGGATTCATTCAGGTATGTGGGAGCAAAAATCACAGGAATGGTTTATGGCAGTGCCCTGGAAAGCGGCGATATGGAGAAAAACGAAGCGGTATTGATCGCAGCGAAAAAGCTGGGAAAAAAACTTGCCGGTTAGAAGAAACGCAGAATAATTGATCTGGTCCTCCTCTAAAAATGACAAGGAAGGCAGATGTTGGATCCGGGTGGTCGCATGTAAAAGGTTGCCGGATTTCCCAAGAGCTTATGGGATCTGCCCCCCTTGACTGGCTTAAGCTTCCTTAATAGAGGCTCTGGTACTATTTTTTCCCTTTCAGCACCAGGGCCGGTTTCGTTCGTTTTGAATATTTAAATCCCTGGGCCTCTTTTAAGGTCCCATACTTTTTTTCAAGATCTTTCAACTCTCCGGCATCAAGGGCCCTGGTTGGACAGGCCTCAATGCAGTCGGGCAATTTGCCCTGTTCGAAACGGTCTAAACAAAAATTGCACTTGCGCATCTTTGCACCCTCTTCGGGCCCAAACTGGGGCGCATTATAAGGACAAGCCTTAAGGCATTTGGCGTCACATTCCACGTTTCCAACACAGGCATCACTGTCCACCACAACAATCCCGTCAGATTCCCTTTTTGTGATGGCAGAAGCCGGGCAGACCGTTACGCATACAGGATCGATACAATGCCAGCAGGCATGTACCATATAGCTTACACTCACATCCGGGCATTTGCCTTTTTCCATATGATGCACCTGCATCCAGCACTCAGGACCTGCAGGAACATCGTTCCAGTCTTTACATGCCACACGGCATGAATTGCAGCCGATACAACGGGTCTGATCAAAATAAAAACCTATTTGCTTATTCATTATTTGACTCCTTTCACTTCAACCAGAGTTGTATTCATGACAGCAGCACCCCCACCAGAGTAGGCATCCCTTGTCAGCGTATTGGCACAGGCCCCCTGGTCAATGCCGTCCTTATCCGGCGTGTACCAGGCCCCTTCGAATATAGAGATGACCCCGGGTTTAATTCTTTGTGTTACCCAGGCTTTTATGGTCACGGTTCCCCGATCATTAAACACATGGATTTGATCCCCGTCACTGACGCCTCTTTTTTGGGCATCATCGGCATTTATCCATGCCTGGTGAGGTTCAATCTCACTTAACCACTCAACCTTATACAACTCAGAATGCACCCTGTTTTTCGGGTGGGGGGTCAATAATTGAAGAGGATATTTTTTCACTAGGGGATCATTTCTATCCTCCGGGACTTCCATATATTTTGGAATGGACGGGCAAAGGGGATGGTTCATATCTTCAACCCGCTGGGAGAATATCTCGATTTTACCCGAAGGCGTCTCAAAGGGATGGTTTTCAAGATCTTTGATCTGGTCACTGAAAGCCACGATGGGCTCCGGCAGATCCACCCTGTGGATTCCCTCTTTTTTAAATTTTTCATAATCGGGAATTAACGGGCCGGTTTCCGGGTTGTTCTCCACAAACATTTTAAGAAGTTCATCTTCTGTAAACGGTCTGAAATCTTTAATCCCAAGACGCTCGGCAATCTCTGCAGCAATATCCAGATCGGATTTACATTCCCCAAGCGGTTCTATGGCTCTGTTGACATGGGTAAAGTAGGGGCCGGACGGCCAGGGCCGGGTGAGATCGGATCGTTCCGCAGCCGTGGTCACGGGTAGGACAATATCAGCGTACCGGGCGGTTGCCGTCATAAAAAGTTCGTTAACCACCAGGAAATCAAGCTGTTTTAAGGCTTTATCCGCCTTGTTGCTGTTCCCTGTCTGATTAATATAGTTATTGCACATGGACCACATCATTTTAATTTCTGCCGGATACCCGCCTGACTTGCCTTTTAAAATGGCATCGAATAATTTATTGATGTGAACCCGCTTGGCAACACGCAGCCGAATATCAAGGGTTCCTTTTACCCTAGGTCCGTCTGCCTCCACTGGATTTTTCCCCGGGGGAATGGCTGACATCCTGAACATATGGCCTATGGGGATACCCATCAAGCCGCCGCCTGCGCTTCCGCCGGGACGCCCGACATTTCCGGTCATGGCGCAAAGGGTTGATGCACACCGGTTATACTGCTCTCCCATGGCACTCCGGGCCGGGCCCTGACAATCCATGAGGGCGGCAGGTTGTGTTGTGGCATAAAGTCTTGCTATCCGCTCAATTGTTTGGGCCGGAACACCACTAATCTTTGAGGCCCATTGGGGGGTCTTTTTTATGCCGTCTTCTTCCCCCATGACATAATCTCTGAATTTATCAAATCCAACAGTGTATTTATCTAAGAATTTTTGATCATAAAGGTTCTCTTTAACCATAACATAGGCCATTGCCACCATCATGGCTGTATCGGTGCTTGGATATATGGGAATCCACTCATCTGCGACCGTTGCCGCAGTATCATGATATCGCGGGTCAATGGAAATTATTTTCGCACCGTTCTCCATGCCTTGATGAGATGATACATGGTGTTAGTACCGGAAATCATCCGGGCAGGATCCCAGCCCCAGAGAATAATCAACTTGGAATTGAGCATATCCTCCCGGCTGTTTCCAACCATGACGGACCCGTATTGAGTCAAAGAAGCCCACACCGCACCTTCGGATGAAAGGTTTCCATAGTGAGTTGTGTATCCGCCAAATTGCCCGAGGAGTCTGCCTGCGGCGAATCCACCATTGTGAAGACCCGCAATATATGCACCGCCAGTGGCAAGCATTATGCTTTCATTGCCGTAAGTATCTTTAACGCTTTTAAGTTTATCCGCCAGGGTGTCCAGAGCTTCATCCCAGGAGATTTTTTCAAATTTACCCTCCCCCTTTTCCCCCACCCTTTTCAAAGGATGCATAAGGCGTTCGGGGTGATGGACATATTGCCGATATGCCCGGCAT
>JASJGV010000253.1:0-4801 GCA_033791325.1 Desulfobacterales bacterium
CTTAGCAGATCCTTTCTATTCATCACAACAAATTGTTTTAAGTTTTAAGTTTTAGGATTTAGGTTCCGGTGACTGCTTAGAGATGAACTCTTTTTCTTTACCCATATATCTGCTATAGGGACGCATTCTGATGTATAAGCTTTAAGCAATAAGCATTAAGCGCTTAGGCAGCTAATTGCTCAAAGAAAATGACGCCCGAAGGGCATAATTACGCGCGTAGCGCAAATATCACACGAAGTGTAAATGACAAAAAAATCGCGGAGCGCATTTTTTGATCGATACATACTACAAAAGAAATGTCATCGGTATATCCGGTTGTGAATTTCTCTGGGGCTTGGGGCTTCCGGTTGTTCTGGAATCGACTTTTCTGCAGCTTTTTTTAAAGAGCTTGGGGGCTTCCAGTTTTCAGGTAGGGCTGATCCCTGCATTTGCTTTTCTGGGGAGTTCTGTTTTTGCATTACTCTCCAGTTATTTTACGGTGGGTCTGGCATTCAAGCGTGGGGCCGTCATATACCTGCACCTGATATCGGGCGTGTCGCTGGTATTTTTTGGGTTAATCCTGTTTTTCTTTGGAGAGCACGCGCCGGTACTGACGATTTTTTTTGTTTCATATGCTGTTTTTGCCATTTGCATAGGCATGACTGTCCCGGTGTGGTTGAACTACCTGGTCAATATATTTTCGGAAGAACGATCTTTCTCCGGCCTGGGGTTTATGATGATCGCCCAGAACATTGCCAGGCTTATCAGCAGTCTGTTGATCGTTAAATTTGTAGAAAAATACTCTTTTTCCCAAACGGCATCCGGAGGTATTTTCCTGACCGTGGGTCTGCTTTTTTGCCTGGGGTCTCTTTTTTTCCTTGTCACCAAAGAAATATCCTTGTCGGGTGTCGAAACCGATGATTCAAGCAGCTCTTTCTTTACATATGTGCACCGGTCGGTCAGCCGGATCTTCCAAAACCGTAATTTCCTGATATTTCTGGCGGGAGACATGGATTTTTACGTGATTGTTACGGTTATCTCTTTCTATGCGAACTACGCAACGGCCTTTTGTAACATCCCTGCGCCCATCGCGGCCGGATTTTTTGTCAGCTGCATTTATGTGGGAGCCATTGTTACCAATATCTTTCTGGGTTCGCTCGATTTCCTTTTGCCACGCAACAAGTATATCTTTTCCAAGATGGCGTCCATGACAGCTTTGCTGCTGCTGATATTGTTCGGTTACCAATGGAGTTTTTTTCTGGCAAGTTTTCTGCTGGGGATTTCCAGAGGGACACGCATGATTGTTTTCCCCCCCTCGGTTAAAAAACTTTCCGAATTAAGTGACGCCACCAGTTACTTTGCTGTGGGGCCAATCCTCACGATACCCTTTGCGCTGGCTCTCCCAATGGCCTATGGCTATTTCCTGGATCGTTTTTCGTATCTGCACGGGGCTTCATACAGGATCATCTTTTTTGTATCGTTGATGCTTGTCATGGGAAGTCTGTATGCTGTATTAAGGGTCAATTTCCAGCCGGATATTTCACGCCGTTGAAGGTCAAATCTCCTTGAATTTGCACGGTTTTTCTGATAAACTTTAACAATACTTATAAAAATCTTTCACGGAGACCTGTCTTGACCATCAAATCCAAAGCACTTGAAGTCAACACCGCAGATTACCACGTTGATGTCACCATAGACCCCAAGTACGATGCCCTTTATGATGCCATGTCGCAATACTTCGGTATCAGGGAAGGGGTCACGACATTTTTGGAGGAATTGTCCCACCCTTATAAAAACTGGCAGTTTATCGTCAATGAGGCCAGGAATTATTCCCTTGAATATTTCCATCTCCTGAAAGCACATGAACAAGGTGCCAATGCGGCGCAGTGCTTTATCGATATTTTATCCGAGGCCATAACCGCGGAATGCCCCATGTCCACCAGGATGGATGCCGTGGACAACCTGCTGCTGTTTATTCAGAAACTCTTAAAAGACTCAGGGGATGCCCTGGATCGATTTTCCCCGGTTCTCTGCCATGCTTTCCAGTTAATTCAGAAATATCCGGACGATATCTTTTATTTGTTTATCAAAAGCCATTATCAATTGAAGCGGCTGGGTGAGATTCATCTTGGAAATATTGATCACCCGGATCTTGACTGTTCGGATCTGAATCGACTGATCATTCGGTATTTTCATGCAAGCTATCAGTATTGGTTGAATGAAAAGGACCCCCAGACCTGGTTTGAAAGCAAGATCGAAGAGATCGAGCCAGGACGTGATTGGAGCGTTTTGTTCAATGACATATCGCACGCAACCATCCGGAAATGGGAACAGGCGCTTGCGCGTATTGAGGATGAATACAAGGTCACTTCCCTGGAACAGACAGCGCAGTTGATCCAGCTGACCGGCTTTAATCAGATTGTTGAACATTATCGCAGAATTCCCGATAATCTCCTAAAAGCCGATGCCGGAAACAATAAGGGCAACCGGTGGAAAGTCATCTTTTTGTTCCTGATGATGAATGTTTCGGGCTTGTCCGTTATTCACGAGGAAACCTTGAGGGAGATCAACCGAACCCTGAGCTGGCTAATCGAAAACGAGGCACATTTTTATATCTGGAACCTGATAGAAAAGACCTTTTCTATTCTTCACATTCAGGCGGAGAGGTATCCTGCAACAGGGCTCAATTGTGTATTGAACATGGGCAAAGGGGTATACAAGACAGACGATGGCGACCTGGTGAATCATTTTGTCGAAAACGTCATCGATCTTGGCTTCCAGGCACCCATGCTCAGCGGGGTAGGGGATGACTGGCAGGTAAGAGTTAATCCAGCCCATATTCTGAATATCAGGACCTGGCTGGAATTGATCGAGCTGAACCCGAAATATTCCATTCGGCTGATATCGAGCCTGATCATCTATCTGTCTCTGTGTGGTGTTTTTATCAAGGATACGGATCTGTTCCCTCGTGACATTACACGGATTTTGAACAGTGATATCGAACCTGTATATAATCTCATCAAACAGCTGTCACGTCTTTTCCCGGTCTACTTTAACGATATCGGCGCCGAGGGCAAGCTCCGGGACATATCCACGCGTATCGATGAGCTGTGCCAGAGAAAGGATGTACTGATACATTTCCTGCGCAAGCAGAGCCATGTGGAAAGCAGCAACCTTATCATCCTTTTCATGGAGGCCACACTAAAATTCTGGCAGACAAGGGATAAGGCGCTTTTAAAACCCTTTTTACCGCCGCTTATTTTTAACCAGATTCAATGTGAAGGACCTTATATCGACGGTATCAACGCCGTGGTTAACCACCTGGTCCGGAAAAATTTGAACTTTCCCGGGGATCTTCTTACCATCGAAGAAAGCCATATAAAAGCATTACTGGCGGATATGAGGGATGCTTCAGAGAACGATATAGAGAAAATGCTCCTGGCCGTATCCTTTTACCGGCATCTTCAGCAGAAGTACCATCTCGATTTTATCGAGATCAATAACTATATCCGGAAATTGAAAACTGAGGCTTTCCCGGGTCTCGACAAACTCGAAGCTGCGCTGGCCGAGCCGTCTTTGAGAAAAAAACTCTCCATGATGCTCGAATATCTCGAGTTTCTGAAATACCTTATTCTGTCAGACAAGCCATTCGAAGTGAGAGAGGATATATACAAAAAGAGACATTTTACCGTCGACATCCCCTCCATGTACGGCTCATACCACGAGATGAAATTTGATGCACTGGGTTTGACATATCGACTCGAATCCCTCGTGAATACCCTCTTCGAGGAACTCGTGGAAAGCACGGACCTGAGCTTGATTACCAAGGCGACCTTTTACCAGATTTATGACCATCTCATGCTTTTCGATAAAGCGCTCAAAATCGAGGGAATCCATTCAGTCGAGGTTGAAAGACAGATTGAAATGCTGGCACATTCCATAGAGGCCAGGGGATTCACTTTCACGCAGTACCTGGATATTTTCAAAGGGTTTGCCCAGGCGGTAAAAAATATCATCAATGACTATTTCGGCAATGTTCATGGCAAAAACCTGATGGGCATCATCGAAAAATTAACCACGAATCAGGTTATGAAAAAATATCTTCCGGCCAACGGTGAGCCTGAAAAAGAGAATATCCAACACCGCATTTCTGAAATTTTTTTCCGTGACAGAATCGCCATGACCACCGGCATCCAGCAACTGGATCTTTTTTTGAGTCGCATTCTCAGCACGCTCTTTCAGCAAGCCAACAAGCTACCCAAGGAACAGCTTCAACAACTTCTGTTGTACGATCCTAAAAATGCCATGACTCTGATCCATGGTGTCAGACCAAGGGTTTCCGGTATCATTCACCTGGGAAGCAAGGGCTTGAATATGGTGAAGCTGAACAATTACGGCATGCCGGTGCCACCCGGCTTCATCATTACAACGGAGGTTTTCCGGTGCCGGGAAATTATCGAAAGCTATAAACCTGCCGAAGACAATTTCAGGGAACAGGTGTTGCAGCATATATCCGTCATTGAAGAACGGACCGGAAAATCTTTTGGGAGCCCGAGAAATCCACTCCTTTTTTCGGTGAGAAGCGGATCCTCCATTTCCCAACCGGGGATGATGGATACATTTCTAAACGTGGGGATCAATGAGGATATCACAGAGGGAATTGCCAATGTGACAGCCAACGAATGGTTTGCATGGGACAGTTATCGGCGCGTTCTTCAGTGTTAATGCATTGCAAACGGTCAGGAGCGGGATGAATTTGATGCCCTTATCGGTGAGTTTAAACGAAGGGCCGGGGTCCACTTAAAGAGGAACCAGACGGGCA
>JASJGV010000254.1:0-6336 GCA_033791325.1 Desulfobacterales bacterium
ATCTGTGGCAACCTCGGCAATCCCTCAAGCATTAAAACAATTATTCGCTTTACAAAATTCTGTATTCTATCTTCTGATTACTGTCTCCTGTCTCCTGTATTCTCTAATCCCTATATTGGTGTAAAGCCCCTTATGGGGGTAACCCAGTGCCGGGCTCTTTGGACCCAGGTATCTACTGGGAGAAAACGCGGTTCTCAGCCTTCTTCCATATATCCTGAATGGCCTGGCTGGTTTCAGATACCCAGCTCGCGATGGGACTCCTGGATGGCTTTTTCCGGGCAAACCTCGAAACAGCCGCCGCAACTGTGACAGAGTTCCGGGAAAGTCATCACGGCCGTGCCGGCGATAGCCTTAAACTGGCAGAGCGCTTCACATTGGCCGCAGAAAGTGCATTTGTCCTCGAGAATTTCAGGAACAACTGTTTTGATGGTTTCGATTTCACCTTTTTCAGGCGCAATAAAGAGATGCAGGTTCGGTTCTTCCACATCACAGTCGAGCAGTTGTACTGGCTGATTTAATGAAACGGCAAGATTTGCAGCCACCGTTGTTTTTCCGGTGCCGCCTTTTCCGCTGGCGATGCTAATGATCATGCGACTATAGTCTCCGGTATCAGACTCTTTTGAATGGCAAAGGGTTCTTTTTATTGTGGTTTAATGGTCGCAGACATTGCCTCCGGCCACCAGCGTTTGATTCAGATAACTCTTGACGAGTTCTTCAGGCACATCAACCGGTGCACCTACGAGGACCTGGACACCGGCCTGATTGAACAGTTCAATGGCGCGATGACCCATGCCACCGGCGATAACAACATTGGTGCACCGATCGTCTTACATCCAATGTCCATCAACATTTGCACTCTTGGCTGATTGAAATTCACCCTCTTTGTACTTTTGAACAACTTCCGTGATGGTTCCGTTGGCACCGGTAACAACCTGTATACCGGCTCGCTCCAGAACCATAAACGCCTTGGGGCCGCAATTGCCTGTGATGAGGACATCGGCCCTGGCATTTGCGATGGTTTTGCCGGCCTGAATTCCAGCTCCCTGGGGGAGGTCCAGGCTCTGTTTGTTGTCGAGAACATCAAACGCATTGGTGTCGGAATCGATAATGATGAAATGGTCGCATCTCCCAAAACGTGGGTCCACTTGTGCTGAAAGATCTTTTCCGTTCGATGTAACGGCTATTTTCATGACATGCCTCCTGAATTGATTTCTGGTGTTTTTATGAGCATATGCTCATAAAGCGCAATTTAAGTGTTATCAGGGTACTTGTCAAGAGGTTCCTTGATTTTTTTATGCGGATATCTTAAAAAGCTCAAGTTATACCGCAGAAGAGGCCTTCGGAGATTCGCTTTAAATCAGAAGCACGAATGTCGAAATCCTAAACAATACCGAATGACCAAAACACAAATGATCAAAACAAGGCCTCGGAGTTACAAGAAAAGGCCATTTGTTTGAGGTCTTTTAGCATTCGATATTTGGATTTGTTTTGTATTTCGATATTCGTATTTAGAATTTATCATATGGGATACAAAACCATTAGCCCTAATGGGGTATATGCAGTGCCGGGCACTCTGGACTCGGGTACCTACGTTGCGATGGATTGCAGGAGTTGTTTGATTTCCATTTTGGTGAGATAACGCCAGGCGCCTTCCGGTAGATTGCCGAGCTCGATATTGGCGACCCGGATCCGTTTCAGGGCAATGACATGATTGCCTGTCTTTTTGACCATGCGGCGGATCTGCCTGTTTTTACCTTCCTTGAGTTGGATGATAAATCGTTTACTGGAAAGCCTTTTGACAATGGCAGGGCGGGTTTTCTCTCCCAGAATGGTGATGCCCTTTTCCATTTTTGCAAGGGCACTGTCAGGCATGGGTGTTGCGACGGTAACAAGGTATTCTTTTTCGTGGTCAAAGGATGGATGCAGGAGATGGTGGTGGAGGTTTCCGTCATTGGTCATGAGCAGGAGTCCGGTGGAATCTTTATCGAGACGCCCTACCGGATAAATTCGCTCTGGAATATCCACCAGATCGACAACGATCTTTTCATTTTTCTGGTTACAGGTGGTGACATAGGACTTGGGTTTGTTGAGGGCGATATATAACAAGGATTGTTTTACGGTCAGCTCCTGGCCATCGATGACGACCCTGTCTACGTCAGGATCTACTTTAGTGCCCAGCTCGGTCACGACAATCCCGTTGACACGCACTTTTCCTTGCTGGATATAAATTTCTCCCTGCCTGCGCGAGCAGTAGCCGGCCGAAGAGAGAAACTTTTGAAGTCGAAGGAGGGGCATGTTGTCGTTGATATCCTTTGATTTAATTTGCTGGGGTGTACCAGCCCACATGAAAATTGGATATTATATTTATGCGATAAGCTATAAGCACTAAGCTGCTTATAGCTTACTGCTTACTGCTTATCGCTTAGTGCTATGATCTGTAATCCGCATTGATCTTAATGTAATCGATGGTAAAGTCACAGGTGAGAACAGATGCGGATCCTTCCCCCATGTTGAAATCCATTACAATGGCAAATTCCGGTTCTTTGAGTACACGACTTGCTAGTTTTTCAGCCTCCGGTCCACAACCCAGACTGTTGCGGGTCATCTGCACCTGATTGAAATAGATGTCGATATGGTCCGGATCGAGGGAAACACCCGCTCTTCCGGCGGCAGCGATAATACGGCCCCAGTTGGCGTCTTCCCCGAAAAGGGCTGTTTTGACAAGCGGTGATGTGGCGATGGTATTGGCAACGGTGTGTGCATCATGGTCGGACATGGCTCCTTTGACGGTAATGTCCACACATTTGCTTACGCCTTCTCCATCTTTCACGAGACTTTTGGCGAGGCTGTTGAGAATCTGCCCTAGGAGACCCTGAAATTCGCCGGCCTGATCCATGCTGTCAATGGACACCCCGGATTGCCCATTGGCAAATATCAGTGCTGTATCGTTGGTACTGGTGTCACCGTCGATACAAATTCTGTTGAGTGTTTTATCTACACCGGAAGCAAGCACTTTCTGTAACAGAGCCTGGGGCATTGAAATGTCTGTACAGATAAAGCAGAGCATGGTGGCCATATTGGGTGCAATCATTCCCGATCCCTTGGCCATACCCACCAGGTTATAAGACCGGCCGTGTATGTTGCCTTGCCGGTGCTTCAGTTTCGGTACCGTGTCGGTTGTCATGATCGCCCTTGCACAGTCTTTGAAACCATCCGGTCTTAAAGACTCTATGAGACTCGGAACAGCGTTTTCTACCTTTTCAATGGGGAATTTTTCACCGATGACGCCTGTAGATGCCACAAGGACTTTATTTTCTGGTAAGCCCAGTCCCCTGGCAGCCGCTTTGGTCATGTCCAGAGCACTCTGGTGTCCTTCTTCACCATTGCAGCAATTGGCATTGCCGCTATTGACGATGATAGCATTTGAAACACCTGATTGAATACGTTTCTGGGTGATGCGTACCGGTGCCGCCTTGATCCTGTTCTGGGTAAAGACACCTGCTACGGAGGCAGGCATCTCGGAGTAGATGAGTCCCAGATCACTGTCTGTGTTGCTTTTCAGCCCGGAATGGATACCGGCTGCCTGAAACCCCTTGCATGTGATGGCTGTCATTGATTGCTTCCTTCTGGTATGATCTTGCTGTTATAGCGACAACGTCGCGTTTTATAAAATCGTTACACGATTTTATTTTGACATCATCATTTGTGAAAATCAATAAGCAAGAGTGGTGAGCAGGTTGTCAGTCATATGAAACCATGAGTCATCTCGTGTTTGACAGAACCCAGGTTATGGCCTATAAACCGAATTTTATAGCGGTAAGCATTAAGCGATAAGCTGCTTATGGCTTAATGGGGAATACAAGCGTTACCGCTGACTGTAGAACCTAAAACGAAAAACCTAAAACCGCTCTTTAATGGTGACACATGCACAAATTAAATACTCTCTGCCCTGATTGTGGCATGCAGCTCGATATCTTCAGAACATGACGTCAAATTCGCTTGCGCTGCAGGACTTGTGGCAAACTATATCCTCTTGAACAGTATGTTGGGGAGAATGACGACGTATTGGATGATCTCCTGGCCGATGTACCCTGTGACAGATTTTAGAAGCACCAAAAATTCATTCAAGATTTGGGTAAATCTATGACCCTGGTACTTTCAAGCCTATTTCCAGTTTTTTCACTTCTTTTGATCGGCAGTTTGCTGCGGCGGCTGAACCTGACCAATGAGATGTTTTTAAAACTTTCGGACCGACTGGCCTATTTTATCTTTTTTCCTGTCATGCTTTTCTGGAAGATCGGAGGAGCGGATACGGATCGTTTTTTGGATTGGAATATGTGTATCGCGGCCCTCGTGTCTATTGCGGCAACCTATATTGTCAGCGCTCTGGCGCTAAAGGTTTTCAATATATCCGATTTCAAGGCAGGCACATTTTCCCAGGCTTGTTACCGTTTCAATACCTATATCGGCATGGCGATCATCTTCTACGCTTTCGGGGAAGAAGGCATCAAGTACTTTGGTATTCTGATTGGATTTGCCATTCCTTTTATCAATGTTCTGGCGGTGTCGACATTGGTTTGGTACTCCGGGAAGCGTACTTCTTCAGGCAGCAGTCTGGGGATTTTTATTAAGGAAATTCTCACGAATCCACTGGTTATCGCCTGTGCCGCGGGTTTGATTTATTCCCGGGCCATGGGTTCGTTTCCTGAATTTATCGATAATACCTTTCGTCTCATTTCGTCAGCAGCTCTTCCCCTGGCTCTCATATCCATTGGCGGTGCCCTGACGATGAGAGGGTTGAGGGGCAATATGGGCATTTCAACCCTTGCATCGATCATTAAATTACTGGTGCTGCCTCTTATCGGTTTTGTTGTTTTGAAGCAATTTCAAGTTGTCGGGATACCGTTCAAAGTCGCCATGATCTTTTTTACGCTTCCAACGTCTGCATCCATCTATGTCCTTTCATCTCAGCTCAACAGTGATACGGAACTGGCATCATCAGCCATTGTTCTCTCGACGATATTCTCGTTCTTATCTCTTTCTGTAGGATTGATGCTTTGAAACCCAAAGAAAGCAGGATGGAAAATTTCAAATTGCTTGTGCAGTATGACGGGACGGCCTATCATGGCTGGCAGCGTCAGAAGACGGACCGGACCATACAGGGGCAAATCGAAAAAGCGCTGGGAACCATGACAGGAAAATCTATCAGCCTGGCAGGATCCGGGAGAACAGATGCCGGTGTTCATGCTCTCGGTCAGACAGCCAGTTTCCAAAGTGATGCCGGTCTCAGCCCGGACATTTACTACAAAGGCCTCAACAGCCTGCTCCCGGATGACATTTTCATCAAGGCCTGCCAACGTGTCGACCCGGTATTTCACGCCAGATACAATGTCCTGAGCAAGATTTATCAATATCGCATATTGAATCGTGACATGCCTTCCATTCTGGAGAGGTACTATGTCTGGCATATCAGACAGCCGTTAAACATTGAAGCCATGCAGAAAGCCGCATCCTGTTTTGTGGGTGATCACGATTTCAAGGCATTCGAAGGCACCGGCAGCCCCAGAACCAGCACGGTACGGCATGTCTTTAGGGCAGTGATAAAGCAGGGAAATGATGGTCAGACTCTGTTCGACATCGAGGCCGACGGTTTTTTACGATATATGGTTCGGAATATTGTCGGAACCCTGGTGGATGTTGGAAAGGGGCGTATCCTCGTCGAAGACGTAAAAAGAATTCTTCTTTCCCGGGACAGAAGTCTGGCCGGCGCTACGGCACCGGCCAGGGGGCTATTTTTGATGAAGGTTAATTATTAGTTTTAAGTTTTAGGTAGACTCCAGACTATCTGCTCTTGGCAACAACCAATATCGCGCGTAGCGCTAATATCGTCCGCAAGGACAAATGACAGCCGCAGGCGTAATGTCGCCCGCAGGGCATAATATCGCGCGTAGCGCTAATATCGGCCGAAAGCTAATTTCCGCACGAAAAATTCAAATTACAAATCGTTAGTTTGTTTACCTGGGCTGAGCGATTGTCGAGGTTGCCGTAGCTGCAAGGAAGATGTCGTTCCGCAATAGTGAACTATGCGGTACGTCATATGACGCTGCAGATGCGGTAAGATCGGCAGTCCCGCAGGGTTTCGAATTTTAAGAATATAAATCGATGAAATCCATTTTTAAAAACAATTTTCTTAAAATTTGAAACGATCAGCCCAGGTCTTGGATGCCCTGCAGTACTATATCGAAAAGTTCCTGGATGTCGTTTTCTTCCAGACAGGAAAAGGCGATTCTCAGGTTCTCATCCCCGATGGAAATCAGGCCTACGCCGTAGTTTTCA
>JASJGV010000255.1:0-6876 GCA_033791325.1 Desulfobacterales bacterium
CACGAAAAAGAAGTTCCACAAAAAAAACACAAGAAATGACAGCACGATTGCAATCAATATACGAGCTTGCTCCATAATTTTCTCCTACTGATCGGTTTTCTGCCTACAACGGAAATCACACCGGTTGAAGTTTTACAAACAGGTTAGCTGGGGAATAAAGCGTGTGGAAAGCTGCGAAAATGGGCGCGGGGAACCTTTCAGGGTACTGGATCTATCCCACCTGGATGATATGGATGGCATTTCAATATCCGCTTGATAGAAAGGGACAGGCCTTTTACCGTTCCATATCGTGCTATCGCCTCGTAGGAATACCTGGAACAACTGGGTGAAAATCGGCAGGCTGGGCCCAACACCGGAGATATTGTATATTGGTATGCTTTTATAATGATGAGAAATAGATACTTAATGACAACAAGCCCTCTTGATCTTCTCAAACAAACCATTTAAGGAAGAAAACATTTCCTCAGATGTTAAATCCGCTGCTTCTTTCTTCGCGATAACATTGATATCAAGATACGGTTGAGTGCATTTCCGGTTTAGCCGGAAGTGTTCGCGAACGATTCTTTTTATCCTGTTCCTTATGACTGCTTTCCCGACCCGCTTAGTTACGGTGATACCCATTCGCGATGCGCTGTTTTGACCGGGGCAATAACAGGCTATAAAGTACCTGTTTTGCACTTTTCTACCCTGTTGAGAGACATGAACAAACTCGCTTCGTTTTCGCAGCCTGTCTGCTTTGGTATATGAGTTGCCGCTCAACAGATAATTCCCGTAACCAATCGGTGCTCTTATTCCGCCAAACAAACGTTTTAAACCTGGTTTATAAATCCTTTCTAACAAATCTGTTAGTCGGTAAAATGGTGCTGCTTAGGCGGCTAGCCGTTTTCTACCTTTTTGTCGTCTTCTGTTGACAATTCTTCTTCCTGCCTTCGTAGACATACGATGCAAAAAGCCATGTGTTCGGGCACGTTTAATCTTGCTTGGCTGGTACGTTCGTTTCATTTTCTTTTACCTCTATGATAAGTTTTTTATTCCAACATGTTTAACCTAAAAATAAGATCATATATATTTTCATTTGTCAACAGGGCTTTTATTCTAAAACTGTAAAGATAACAATATGAACCACCGTATCGCTTTTAAGACCCCATACTCTCCAGGATATCAAATTCTTCCATATGAAACTTTGGATTTGGGTAAATAGCGACACGTTTTCCGATTTTTTTTTCAAGAGAGCTGATCAGTGTGTTCTCTTCACCATAAAGCAACTCAGCGATTTCCGGATTCACGCGTACCGTAAACCGGGCACCCATCATGTTTCCAGCTTCTTTCAGAACAGCCCGGTAGATATTATAGCTGATTGTTTTTCTTGAAACGATATAGCCCTCACCGTCACAGTATCTGCAGGGCTCGCAAAGCAACCTCGTTAGGGGCTTTCTTACACGTTTGCGTGTCATCTGAATGAGCCCCATTTCAGACATGGGCAACACATGGGTCTTGCTGCGGTCTTTTTTCAACGCTTCCGTCAACGCATTAAATACCTTTTCCTGATTAGATGTCTTTTCCATATCGATGAAATCAATGACAATGATGCCACCGATATCTCTTAATCGAACCTGATAGGCAATTTCCTTGAGCGCCTCAAGATTTGTTTTGGTAATTGTCTCTTCCAAATTGTATTTGCCCACATACCGACCGGTATTCACATCGATGGCGACCAGCGCCTCTGTTTGCTCGATGACAATATACCCGCCTGATTTTAACCAGACTTTTCGTTTGAGTGCCCGTGATATGTCACCCTCCAGGTTGTAGGCTTCAAAAATCGACTCCGTTCCATCGTAACATTCTACCGATTCTTTTAAGCCCGGCATCAAGGTATCCAGGAAAGAAAGAATCGATTCATACCCTTCCCGTGAATCGATAACGAGCCTCTCCGCATCCTGAACAAGAAGGTCCCTGACCGCACGAAGACTTACCGAAAGTTCCTGGTGAATAATGATAGGGCAAGACGCTGTTCCGTATTTCTTTTTGATGCCTGTCCATATGTTTCTGAGAAAACCCATTTCATAAGACAGTTTTTCCTGTCGAATTCCCTCAGCAGCCGTTCTCACAATATAGCCGAGGTTGTCAATTCTCGACGCACTCACCATCTCCTTGAGTCGGTCTCTTTCGACATTGTCCTCGATTCGTCGTGAAATACCGATATGGTTGGACGTCGGCATCAGGACAAGAAAACGACCCGGCAGTGAAAGATAGGAAGAAATCCGGGCCCCTTTTGTTCCCATGGGTGATTTGATCACCTGGACCAGAAGCTCCTGCCCTTCCGTAATCAATTCCTCAATATTGGTTGATTTTGAAACAACTGCGCCTGGGGGCGCCTCGCCTTCTAAATGGGGCGTCTCGTTTTCATTTTCTGACAATTCGAAAAGTCGCTCAATTTCCTTGAGGTTGTCCCCTAATACATCATCCACATATATAAAGGCCGCCTGGTCCAGACCGATATCAACGAAAGCCGCCTGCATGCCTGGAAGTACCCTCTGCACCCTTCCTTTATAAATATTTCCAGCGATATCCGACCCGTCGTTTCTCTCGATAAAAAGTTCTGCGATCGTTCCATCTTCCAGTAGCGCCACACGTGTTTCGTGTTCAGCCACATTGATGACGATCTTTTTATACATGAATACCCCCTTTGATTATGGATGCCTGTTTTATATCTTCCGCCGGCAATGCGAAAACACGCTCTAACACCATCGCCGGTCGAACATGCTTTCCTCCCTGATTTTGAATTAATAACTGTATGCTGTTCGGCTTAATTAAATCAATACTTAAAATTACCGTCCTAAGATCAATGGTACCGGAAACACCTTTTTTATTTGTGTACCTGTATTCGACGCGACCGCTTTCAAAAAACCAATCAAGCTGTTGCCTGTCAAAGACACCCTCTTTGAGTGTAACGGTATAGCGATCCACAGGAAACCCCTGGGTCAACGGCCTGGTGGATGCCACTTCGCATCTGTTGATAAAAAGCCCCTCGGGTAGTTCATCGTTTGTTCTTCGAACCACCTCTTCACACTCAATATCGCTTTTCACCGAAATGAAAAAAAACTCATCAACGCCTTCCATGCCCATGGGTAATGGGTCGTCAAAGGAAATCTTGGGCATTGGATGGAATCCACCAGAATAGGCCAACTTGACACCAGCCCGTCTAAGCGCCCGGTTAATGATGTTAACAAGCTCCAGATGACCGAAAAACCGGGCGTTACCCCTCTTTGAATAAAACAATTTCAGCTTTCTGGAAGCTGTTTGCAATGCGATGTCAGATTTGTCTACCCGACGGGGTTCTGCTTTTACGGTCGATTCGAACAGGTGCGGCTCAATGGTCTCAAAATCACAGACACCACACTGCTGGCATGAATGCCAGCGACAGTCTTCTGTCTTGGCGCCTTCTAATGCATTCATCCACTCTTTGATTAAAAACGCTTTTTCAACACGTACGTCGATGTGATCCCACGGAAGGGGTTCTTCGAAGTCTTTTTGCCGGCTCGTATAAAAACTGACATCCACTTGCGATTCCTCAATGGATCTCTGCCATGTTGCAAAATCAAAGCGATCACTCCACCCATCAAACCGACAATCATTTTCATAAGCCCTTACCAAAAGACTGGATAGGCGCCGATCTCCCCTCGCCCAGAGTCCTTCCAAAAAGCTGACCTCTGGGTTCTGCCATTTAAATTTCACGCCCGGCAGTCGCAGTTTCGAGCGAAGCCATTCAATACGTGCCCTGGATTCTTCAAGTGGTAACTGGGTTGCCCACTGAAAAGGGGTGTGCGGCTTGGGGATAAATGTTGCGACACTTACATTCAATTTGCCATATCGGCCTTTGGGGCTCTTTATTTTTCTCAGCTTTTTCACCAGATCCACGATACCCTGGATATCGGCTTGGGTTTCTGTTGGAAGTCCGACCATGAAATATAGCTTGATAACCTGCCAGCCGGCAGAGAACGCATTCTGAACGGTTGCGATAATTTCATCTGTCGTGATGTTTTTGTTGATGACATCACGTAAGCGCTGGCTGCCAGCTTCCGGTGCGATGGTAAACCCCGTCTTTCGAACCTTTTGAATCGTCTGCATGAGTTCAGGCCCCAGTGTCCCGGCCCGGAAAGAAGGAAGCGAAACAGATATGTGCTGGGATGAAAATCGCTGCATCAATGTGTTTATGAGGGGAGAGATACCACTGTAGTCACCGGTACTCAGAGAAAGCAAAGACAAGTCTTCATAACCGGTATTCTGGAGGCATCTGTCCGTAAGATCCATTAGCGTGTCCATGGTGCGCTCCCTGACCGGCCGGTAAATCATACCTGCCTGGCAAAAGCGACAACCTCTGGTACACCCTCTTGAAATCTCCAGTCGTAAACGATCATGGACCGGCTTTCCGTAGGGAACCACAGGCTTGTCCGGAAACAATGCCCGGTCAAGATCGTTCACGATGGCCCGCTTGACCCGCCCCTGGGTGGTTGAACAAGACTCTTTCAGGGGACGTGTAATCTGATGCCCCTTTTCATTGTATGTTACCTGGAACCTGGACGGTACATAAACACCTTCCAGCCGAGACCATTTTTCCAGGAGGGTTTTTTTGTCCACCCGGCCACTACTCAGCATCTTAATTTGGATGTCAGCCATTTCCAGAATAACATTTTCCCCATCTCCGATCACAATAGCATCGAAAAAATCCGCCACAGGTTCCGGGTTGCTGACACAAGGACCTCCTGCGATAATCACAGGATCCGAGTCTGCTCTTTGTGATGCGTAAAAGGGAATACCGGCAAGGTCCAAAATTGTTAACATGTTGGTATAATTGAGCTCATATAGAAGACTGAAGCCAATGATATCGAACTTATTTAAAGGGTGCTGTGATTCCAGGCTTGCCAGGGTCAGATGGGACGCTCGCATCAACGATTCCATGTCTTCGGCCGGTGAAAAAACCCTTTCGGCGGCAATGTTCCAACGTTGGTTTAAAATATGATCCAGAATCTGCATGCCAAAGTGGGATGTGCCGATTTCATAGAGATCCGGAAACGCCAATGCTATTTTCAACCGGACTTTCGATAAATCCTTTTTGTATGTGTTGACCTCGGTCCCCAGATAGCGACTCGGTTTATCCACTAAAGGCAAGATGTCTTGAATGGTTTTCAGGGCCATGATATGTCTTTCTTATTGTTATATTGCCAACGGCCTGGACATTGTTTTACAAATATCTATTTTATACTATTCGGAAACAACGAATGCTGCAAGACGCAGCGTCTCACATTTCCGGTATATTTTAATCACGAATAACGATTATGCAAAAATTATCCTTATACTTCAAACGGTTTCTGTGTGTTTTCTTGTTTCTCATCTGGTTCCCGGTTGCCGGCAACAGCCATGAGGTGGACCGCAGGAACGCTGTGGTGAGCGCCATTCAAAAAATCGGCCCGGCCGTCGTCAATATCAGCTCCGAGTATCAAATCCAGACACGGCGCAATCCCTTTTCCGGTTTTGGAATGGACCCCTTTTTCGATTCATTCTTCAAAGATTTTTCTGATCCGCGTTTAGAGCACCGCCAGAAACGAACCAGCCTTGGCTCAGGTGTCATCATCGATGGTAAAAGAGGATTCATTCTTACCAATGCGCATGTTGTCACCCAGTCGGAATCAATCACCGTCGCCTTGAAGGATGAACGGGAGTTTAAGGCACAAATCGTGGGTGTGGATCCGGATTCTGATCTGGCCGTCTTGAAAATTGGAAACCAGGAAGACCTGCCGGCTATTGAAATGGGCAATTCTGAAGATCTCATGATCGGCGAAACCGTCGTTGCCATCGGTAACCCCTTCGGGTTTTCTCATACGGTCACCACCGGGGTCATCAGCGCGCTTAACCGGAGCGTTCGAACCGATGATGTTGTATACCATAATTTCATCCAGACCGATGCTTCAATCAACCCCGGTAACAGCGGGGGTCCCCTCTTGAACATACGTGGTGATTTGATTGGTATCAACACCGCTATCTATGCCAAGGCCCAGGGTATCGGATTTGCCATCCCCATCAACAAGGCCAAACGTATCGTTTCAGACTTGATTCAATATGGCGAGGTGGTCCTTTCCTGGACAGGACTTTTTCTTCAAAACCTCGACAAGGAACTTGGCCACTACTTAAATGTCCCCGAAAACAAAGGCGTCATTGTCAAGAATGTTGAACCCGGCAGCCCGGCCATAACCGCTGGTATCTATAACGGGGATATCATTCTTGCCCTTGATAACATTCCGGTTCTTTCGGTCGATGACTATCAGCAAGCCTTGAAAGGCTTCTCTGTTGGTTCCAGGATCACGTTTAGAATATTACGCAATGCCCAGCAAAAAACACGCTTATTGACAACAGCTATTTTTCCGGAAAATCGCGCATTTGAACTGGCCAACAAACTTTTGGGCATCCTGGTCGAGGATCTGTCACCTGAAAACCGCCGAAGACATCAAATTTCTGCCAGAAAGGGGGTCGTGATTTCCAGAATTGCTCCCCGGTCATACCTGGCAGGCATCGGCGTCGATGTTGGGGACGTGATTCGACAGATGGATGATCAGGCCATTTCCTCTGTGGACGACTTTAAAAAAGCCATCATCAAGAGTCGCCAGAAAAAAAATCTTGTGATTCTTGTACAGCGCGGTGGGCAGGGTTATTATATCACCGTAAAACCATAAGGAATAAACCATATGTCACGAATTAAAATCAACCACCTGTTAAGAGCCGAAGACCCCATGGAAAATGCCCTGATTAAAGGATGGGTTCGAACCAAGCGGGAAGCAAAAACGTTTTCCTTTCTGGAAATAAATGATGGGTCCTGCTTGA
>JASJGV010000256.1:0-2543 GCA_033791325.1 Desulfobacterales bacterium
AGTTGCTGCAACTTCCCCCAAAATATAACTTAAACAAAACCATCGATTTTCTACCTCTATATCGATCTTTTCAGTACCCAAAAAGGCATTATAGAACGACTGGGATTCCCGGAGTTCAAAGCCATCTGCATTCTCGCTTCATATAGCCTTTGCAGCCATCAGTGACGGTCTTTAGCAAATTGTAGTAAAAAGACTCTCTTGTGACTCCGAGGGGTAATATCTGTCCGACATAGCTTGAAACGCGAAATAGGACCTTTCCGGCGTAGCTTTATGCGAAGACAAATGCCAGACATACCCTGGCGTGTAACGGCACCTTGCTCTTGCCGAACAGGTCTCCCTATATTTGCTTTTAGGGGGCAAAAAAACCCTATATTGCCCCGATTTAGGCCCTCTTTTTAGATATATAATCCTTGTTATCAAGCCCTTACCTCGGCCCGACCCCAATTGGCAATCGCCTCCATGAACGAGTCGGAATCCAGAAAAGAGATGATAATACCCACCAGAAGCAAAATCCCTATCGCAAGCCAGAAAAGGTTTGTAACGCTGGACTCTTCAGTGGCAGCCCGGTAACCCAGGGACCACACCAGCAAAATCATCTCTATGACCAGAATTCGCCAGAACACGCCTGACACCAACGTGTTTCGGACATTGTTGGGCCTCTTGGGCGTGGAAGGTTTTTCAGAGGGTGGAGATGACGGCACTGTGTTCATGACCCATCTCCTGTCAAAATTACGGCCGCCACCTCTTCCAGGGCCGCCAGAACCTGTTGGGCCACGGTCTCCGTTCGATGCGCCTGGGGCGTTAGGTTGCCCGGGTGCATGTATAAATCCTGGTTCAGTTCAATTTGCACGGCAAAGCGGCCCTCTTTTACCAACTGCTGGCCATAGTGCTTCACCGTATATCCCCCTTGATAAGGCGCATTCATTGACACCGACAATCCCTGACGCTGAAAGGCCGCCTTGAAGCGATGGAGCCGTTTCGGTGAGCAGGAGGTGGATCCGAATCCTTTGCGCGGGGCCCCTGACGAATCACCATTGTTGCTCAAAACAACATCTTTTCGACGCTTCCCGGGGTCTGGCGCATCTGCCGGACCCGTGCCGTTTAAGGAGTGACTATCAATCAGGCCGATGGCATTGGCATTTCCCAAGGCGTGCGCAACCTGGTCATGATAGGGATGGTGAAAACGGGTTACCCGTTCAGCGAGGATTTCCTGGTCGGGCGCCGCTCCTTGTTTGTAAATGGATCGACCATGATAATCGGCCAAGGCCGCTACACCCTTGGGGCCGGTTTCAAGCGGGCCGCGGTTGAGATCCACCATCAATCGGCTCCATTGCGCCATGACTGTCGCCTGAGCCGGTAAGGAGCCGAATATCTCTTGGGTACCAAAATCCACCGACTCGATGATCTGTTGGTCATTAAGTGCCAATGTTGCTTGAATCTCCTCAGGCACTCGGGCACTGCAATGGGGGATCGAAATGACAAATGGCAGGGTCATTGTCCGCCTCCATTTTTGAGCTGATCCGCAAAAAAACAGGCTGAGTGATGGTGTTTATCCAGCGTCATCATTTCCGGTCGATTATCGGCACAGCGCGTTTCCTGTGCTCGGTTGCAGCGGCTGAAAAACGGGCAGCCGTCTGAATGCGCAACCGATCTTTCATGGATTCTCAAGGCGTCAAAGCGTTTTTCATTCCACAAGTGACCAAATTTGGGCAACGCATCCATGAGGGCCTGGGTATAGGGATGACACGGTGCGGAAATAATGGTTTCAGCCGGACCGGTTTCAACGATATGCCCCCTATAGATAACGGCTATACGGTCACACAGGTAATGGGCGGCTGCCAGGCTATGGGTAATAAAGAGCAATGTCATTCGTTTACGGCGCTGAATGTTGGCCAGTATCTGAAAGATCTGAACGGATATGGAAGCATCCAGCATGGAGGTCGGTTCATCCGCCACCACCATATCCGGTTCAAGCACCATGGCCCGGGCGATGGCCACCCGCTGGCGCTGGCCCCCGCTGAGCTGATGGGGGTAGCGCATTAAAAAATCTTTGGCCGGCGTCAACCCCACCGTCTCAAGGGTATGGATGACGGTTTCCCGAATGGCATTTGAAGCCCCCTTTTTGTGAATAGTAAGGGGTTCAGCCACCGTGTCAATAACACAGAGATAGGGGTTGAGGGATTGATAGGGGTCCTGGAAGATCATTTGGACCCGACGCCTGAAATTTTTCAGAGCGCTCCCCCGCAGATGGGCAATGGCCACATCATTGACCTTAATATCGCCGTGCGTGGGTTTTTCCAACCGCACAATGAGACGCCCGATGGTGGTTTTACCGCTGCCGCTTTCGCCCACCAGGCCAAATATTTCACCACTTCCAATGTTCAGATCCACGTTATTGAGCGCAATCACCTTTTGTGAAGATCTGCCCAGGAGCCCGCCGCCGGAACGGTAGACTTTGGTGACGTTTTTAAGATCAATGGCCATCGGGTGTCCAGTGGATGCCGTCATTTGGTATTAACCTTTACAGCATCGAATTTTATGCG
>JASJGV010000257.1:0-4614 GCA_033791325.1 Desulfobacterales bacterium
CCAATGGACTCTCCTTGATTGCGGATGAGCCGGTTTCTGTTGGCGGAACAAACATGGGGCCGACACCCTATGACTACCTCGTGGCCGGATTGGGAGCCTGTACCGCCATGACCCTGCGCATGTATGCGGATCGCAAAAAATGGCCCCTGGAAGAAGTGGTGGTTTCCCTGTCTCACAAGAAAATTCATGCCAAGGATTGTGAAGCCTGTGAAACAGACAAGGCCATGGTGGACTGGATCGAAAGAGAATTGGAATTGATGGGGCCCTTGGATGAATCTCAGACTCAACGACTGTTGGAAATCGCAGACAGGTGTCCGGTTCACCGAACCCTGGAATCGGAGGTTAAAATTCAGACAACGCTGAAACCTAAATGAGTATTTCAAAATGGATATATACGGGAAATAGAAGCGATGCGGTTATGGACCTTACATCCCCGGTATCTTGATAGCAAAGGACTCATTGCATTGTGGCGAGAGGGCTTGTTGGCCCAGGCGGTACTGGGTGGCAAAACCAAAGGGTACAAGCATCACCCACAATTAAACCGCTTCTGGGAACAGTCATCGCCGATGAGCTGTATCGCCTCTTATCTGGTGGACGTACAAAAAGAAGCCCAAGCACGGGGCTATCAATTTGATAAGACAAAGATTTTACCAGCTATACCTTGCGATAAAATCACAGAAACCAATGGTCAGCTTCAATATGAGTGGCAGCATTTGAAAGCAAAGCTCAGGGAAAGGGCCCCGGATCAGTTTAAGAGTCTTTGTGATATCAGGATGCCGGAGCCGCATCCCCTTTTTAATATTGTTAAAGGCGGCGTTAGCAAGTGGGAGAGGGTTAAAGCATGAAAGAATGTAGAGATTGTAAACATCAGGTGAGCGAACAGGCCTATATGTGTCCAGGTTGTGGTGCCTTGCATCCGGCAAAGCCGAAGTGGGATGGGTGGGGGTACGAATACAAATCAGCGGCTAATTTTCTGGGTCTGCCGCTGGTGCATATTTCCTTCAAGTATCGTATGAACAAGATGCCGGTGGTGGCCAGAGGTGTGATATCCATCGGCCAGTTCGGTGCCGGTATTATCAATATTTCCCAGTTCGGTGTCGGTGTGATTAGTATCAGCCAGTTTACCATCGCCGGTTATGCCATCGCCCAGTTTGCCCTGGCATATTCATGTATCGCCCAAATCGCTCTGTATGTTGACACGGGTTATGGTCAGGTTGTGCGAAAGTTATCAGAGGTCTTGGGAGGTTTTTAACCTGGACCAGGAAACTGTTATGAAGCAAAAGCATCATACCCTCTTGATATTAGATGGAATTATCAACCTGGCACTGGGTGTTTTACTCCTGCTGGTTCCCTTTGGAATGGCATCTTTCCTGGGAGTTCCGGAACCTGTTTCCTATCTATACCCCTGTGTGCTAGGCGGTGTATTGCTCGGCATAGGCATCTCACTGATCCTCGAGGCTCGGGGAGAATCCAAAGGGTTACGTGGCCTTGGAATAGTCGGAGCGATTGTCATCAACTTTTGCGGGGCAGGGGTGTTATTGGGGTGGCTGTTGATATCGCCCCATGCTTTGCCCATCCGTGGTCAAATACTTTTATGGTCTATTGCCGTGGTGGTCATGCTGGTGGGCGTGATGGAACTGGCTAACAGGCCATGGCGGGAGTAAGGGCAGGGATAATTTGAAAAAATCACCTAATAACGAGTGGTTACAAGGCTGGATGGCGTTAAAGGGTGTTCCGCTGTGGGGGGTTGCGGATATACGGGTGCTGTGTTTCAGCATCGGCGCAGATCAAGAACCCTATCCAGGTGCCATCTCCTGGGCCATTCCTATGTCGCCAGACATCATGGCAGGTTTGAAAAACGGCCCCACCAGAGCTTACGCCCGGGCCTATTCGGAGGTCAATGTACAAATCAATGCGCTGGCACCGGCCCTGGCAAAGGCCATTACTCAAAAAAAATTTCGTGCATACCCCCTGGCTGCCTCAGACAGGACGGACCAGGTAAATATCAGGGGTGATTTTCCCCATAAAACAGCGGCCACTCTTTCCGGAGTGGGGTGGGTGGGCCGCCATTGTCAGCTGGTCACCCGTCAATTCGGGCCCTGGGTGCGTCTGGGAACGGTTTTTACGGATATGCCCATGGTCTATGGAACACCGTTTAATCGCGGATATTGTGGTACATGCCGCGCCTGTGTGGATGCATGTCCTGCGGGCGCATTAACCGGAAAAACCTGGCAGCCCGGTATTAAAAGAAAGGAAATACTGGATGCCATTGCCTGTGATCGATGGAAAAAGGAGCATTACATTCAGTTTAACAACGGCCACAACTGCGGGATCTGCTCATCGGTGTGCCCCTATGGTCTAAAACACTGGAATAACCCATAAAGTGTTATTTTTACGTAAAGGTTCTTGAAAAAAGAAGCCAGGCTGACTACATTTGTATCGGAATGACAGATAAGAGGATGAAAAGCAATGTACATCAAGATATTTACTACCGGTGGGACCATTGACAAGGTATATTTTGATGCAACGAGTGAGTATCAGGTAGGTCCGCCGAATATTTCAGCGGTTTTTGAAGAGTTGAAGCTGGGATTTACTTACACGATTGAATCTTTAATGAAAAAAGACAGCCTGGAGCTTACTGATGAGGATCGGGCAACTATTTTTAAGGCCGTTGCCAAGGATTCCACCGAAAAGATTCTCATAACCCATGGTACGGACACCATGGTTCAGACGGCCAAAGCGCTTGCCGACATCCAGGGAAAAACCATCGTTTTAACCGGTGCGCTCAAACCGGCACTTTTCAAAACGACCGATGCGGTCTTCAACATCGGCTGTGCCGTTATCGCGGCCCAGACCCTGGAGCCTGGTATCTACATTGTCATGAATGGGTGTGTGTTTCCCTATGACCATGTCAGAAAAAACGTTCAACAAGGAATGTTTGAGGCTTTTTAAACCACTATAAGGCAATACGTGATCATGCGTTATGGGATCAGATAAGGTAGCTATAGAAAAAGAGACCATTCAAAAAGCAGCGGAACGAAGCGTGGCATTATTTGTATCAGGATACTATTGTGCCGAGAGTGTCCTCTTGGCCATCTCAGAAGAAAAAGGAATTCATTCCAGGTTGATACCTAAAATTGAAACAGGCTTCTGCAGCGGAACCTCGCGGATGTGTGGTCCATGTGGTGCCGTCAGTGGTGCTATATTGAGTATTAACCTGCTGACCGGAAGAACTGATCCCAACAGCTCCGTGGAGGAGAACTATACCCTGGTAAGAAAATTCTTAAATAATTTCGTGGATAAATTCGGATCCACAAACTGCCGGGAGTTGATCGGTTGTGATCTGGGCACCAAAGAGGGTCTGTCCCATTTTAAGACCCATAACTTATAAGTGGTGTTTTTTGCCTATAAAAAAGAAGCCACTCGAATGGCTCTATCGATTTTGAATAATAAAAAATAGTCCATACACACAAGAATGGACAGGAAGAGACCAGAAGGAAAAAGCATGAGCCAATACTGGAGCCAGATTGTTCACGAATTGAAACCCTATGTTCCGGGTGAACAACCCAGGGGAAACAATATTATTAAATTGAACACCAATGAAAACCCCTACCCTCCGTCGCCCAGGGTTATTGACGCTATTGTTAAGAAGGCCGATGCCTCTCTGCGGCGTTATCCGGATCCGAATTGTGATGCATTGAAGCAGGTCCTTGCAGATTATTATGCAGTTAATAGAAAGAACGTTTTTGTGGGCAACGGTTCGGATGAAGTCCTGGCGCTTTCTTTCATCAGCTTCTTCAAACAGTCCCAACCCATCTTTTTTCCAGATATTTCCTATAGTTTCTATGAAGTTTATTGCAGCCTTTTTGATATAGAAAATGTGCGCATACCCCTGACAGAAGATTTCGATATTTCCCTGTCGGACTATGCGCAGCCCAATGGCGGCATCATTTTTCCGAACCCCAACGCACCCACGGGAATGCTGCTTTCATTGAACCAGATCAAAAAGCTTCTGGGACGGAATCAAGAAAGCGTCGTTATTGTCGATGAAGCCTATATTGATTTCGGTGGGGAAACGGCCATTGAATTGATTGACGATTATCCAAACCTGCTGGTGGCCCAGACATTTTCAAAATCGAGATCACTGGCCGGCCTGCGTGTGGGAGCCGCCCTGGGGTCTGAAGGTCTTATCGAAGGTCTTGAACGAGCCAAGAATTCTTTCAACTCCTACTCACTGGATAGACTGGCCATTATCGGCGCTGTAGAAGCCATCAGGGATGATGACTACTTCCAATCGACCTGTAAAAAGGTAATGGATACAAGAGCGTGGACCATTGCAGCGTTGTCTAAGATGGGTTTTTCCATTGTGCCGTCCAAAACGAATTTTATTTTCATCAAACCAACCGGGTTACCGGCCGGGGAACTTTATACCCGGCTAAAGGCTGACAATATTCTCGTCCGATATTTTGATAAACCGCGTATCAATGATTATCTGCGGGTCACCATTGGAACCGATGCAGAGATGCATATCTTTATTGAAAAAATCGCCCGGATTGTTGCGGCGGTTTGAACCGCATTATGAAAGAAACGATTCACAATCATTTTCTGGCGGAG
>JASJGV010000258.1:0-4713 GCA_033791325.1 Desulfobacterales bacterium
AAACATATTAGGTTGGGAGAGGATTGCAATTGAGGATAGTTTGAGCTGGCAATATCAATCAGCATACTTGAGAACACGAAAGTAGTATCGTGCATTATGTTTGACTGAAATGGAGGAACTTCTTCCTCAATACTCTTGAATATTCTCCTGTTTGTTACCGATTCTTTTGGGTATGATTCACTGGATACATTTTGACTCTAAGAATATCTGTTCGATTTCACCGGAATTATCATATTATCAGGGCAAATACAACTGTTAATCAATGCCAAAAAATAAATAGTTAGATCACGTATTCAAGTTTTTTTAAAAAAAGGAAATGTATATTACATGGATGTAACGACTATAAGCCTATTGTCTGGACTAGGCGGAATGTTTGGATGGGGATTATATGACTTTTTCGCGGGCGTTTATGCCGCAAAAATAGGTCCTTATAAAACTTTCTTCTGGTCACAATTGGCGGGTTGTTTTTTTATCATTCTGCTTATTTTATTATTTTCAGTTGATCTCAATATTCCTGTTTTAGTGATTATTTTACTTCCAATCGCCTCCATTTTTTATTCTGTTGGATACTTGTTTTTCATGAAAGGTTTTGAGGTTGGTAACATATCCATTCTTGCAGCGGTCATGAATTTATGGGCGGTGTTTACAATGCTCATTGCCTTTGTCTTTATGGGCCAGCGGCTCTCTATGCTGCAGTCTATGGGCGTTTTACTGATTATTTCCGGGGCTACTTTAGCATCCTTGAACTGGAGTGACATCAAAAACAGAAGCCTTCGACTTTCATCAGGTGTTAAAGAAACAGTTTTTGGGGCATTTTTCTTTGGTGTTTTTTGGAACATAAGCGAAGTTGTATCTGAAAGTATCGGCTGGCTGCTGACAACGTTATTTGTGAAAATTGGAATCATTTTGTTTCTGCTACTCTTTTCCATTTTCATTAAACGAGAGCTTTACTTAACGAATGCCGGCACCAGAACAAAATTAATGCTTGTATTAATGGGTATTATAGAGGTCGGTGCGGTCGCAGTCGTTAATTTTGGATTAACGATTGGCGATGCCATCTTGATTACACCCATCGCATCTGCCTTGTCGGTAGTTACCATAATGATGGCCATTATATTTTTGAAAGACCAAATTACGAAGCTCCAGGGGATCGGTATCATTACAGCCATATTAGGTATCATTGTAACAGGCTTTTAAAGCTTGCCCGTATGCTAGGAAGCGAGGATGCTCGAAGGCTGTGATGCTGCTGTCAGCTTATCGCTCTCAGCTACCCTCGAACCCTTTCTCCCAACTAATTGGGAGAAGATCCAAAATTGTTAATCCCATGCTCTGGAGAAAAGAGGGGTATTTCCATGGCCGGCGTTACCTTAAAAAATGTCAACAAGAAATTCGATGATGTGACTGCTGTCAAGGATTTGAGCATTCAGATACAGGACAAGGCGTTTGCCGTCCTGGTTGGGCCGTCCGGGTGTGGAAAAACCACTGTTCTGCGTTCCGTTGCCGGACTGGAAGAGGTGACATCCGGGGAAATTTATATCGGCGACAGCCTGGTCAATGATGTTCTGCCCAAGGACAGGGACATCGCCATGGTTTTTCAGAACTATGCATTGTATCCTCACATGGATATTTACGACAATATGGCTTTCAGTTTGAATCTGCGACATGTGAAAAAAGATGAAATCGATCGCAGAGTGCATGAGGCCGCCGATATTTTAGGTATCGAAGATTTGCTCCACAGAAAACCACGTCAGCTTTCCGGAGGGCAGAGACAGCGCGTGGCTGTCGGCCGGACAATTGTCAGAAAGCCCAAAGTATTTCTATTTGACGAGCCGCTTTCAAATCTGGATGCCATGTTGCGGGTAGCGATGCGGGCGGAGATCAGCAAGCTGCATCGACGGTTGGGAGCAACCATCATTTATGTTACCCACGACCAGGTGGAAGCGATGACCATGGCTGAACAAATATTTATTATGAACAACGGCACTCTGCAGCAATCTGGTATGCCACTGGAGGTATACAGGCACCCGGTCAATAAATTTGTAGCCGGTTTTATAGGTTCACCGGCCATGAATTTTATCGATTGCCGGTTGATCAGGGAAAATGAAAATTTTATTATTGACGCCGGGAGCTTTAAGTTGAAAACTCCGCAGAAATTTCATCCAGACATTCGGCATCTTGAAGGAAAAGAAATCTTCTGCGTAATTCGTCCGGAGTATATGTACGACCGACTATTTGGGAAGAGTGAGACACTGAAATGTTCAATAACGGCCGGTGTGGAAGTGATCGAACCATTGGGAGCGGAAACACATCTGTATCTGGCCTGTGGACGGCATTCCCTTGTCGCTAAAATGGATACACCCCAGGATCAATTTAAGATCGATCAAAAGGTCGATGTGTTGATCGACATGGAAAAAACCCATATCTTTGATATGGAAACCTCTCAGACCATCGTATGACAGGACTACCGGGCAATTTCAGAGCTTAACTTTTTTGAATCCCTAAATAAAATTGATCGAATGCCCAGTTTTCGGGCCGCACGGACGTTGGTCTCGTCATCATCTATGAATACCGCATGTTCCGGTCTCATCTCCTCGGCGTTGAGAATGTACCGATAGAATTTTGAGTGGGGCTTGGACATGCCCATTTTATTTGAAGCATAAACGGCATGGAACAGGTCGTAATAGCCACGTGGTACGATATAGTCGTAATGGGAATCAAAGACGTTTGTTCCGCATACGACCCGGGCATCTTTTTTTAACCGTAGCAGGGTGGCTACAACACCCTGATCAAGATGTGGGTCAAAATATTTGGCAAACAGATCCTCCTTAACCGGGGTGCCGTAATTTGCGGAAAACCGCTCCCAGAATTCGTCGCCGGTTATCGCACCATCCATGAGTTTTTCCAGACTCGATCCGGCCAGTCCGTAAAACCGTTCGGCTGTTATTTGCAGGTGGTCGAATACCGATGGAAATACATCCGTATTATACGCCACCACCCCTCCCATATCAAAAATATAAAGCCTCATGGAAATTATTCTTTCCTTGCTGAGAATACGACCGCCCCACTGATAAAATAACGGGACAATCGGAAAAATAGAATTAAAATAGGGATGCTCGCAATTGCGGCAACGGCCATCATGGCGCCCTCGTCAGTGTGTTTTTCAGCCGTGAAGCGAACAATGTACAGGGGAATTGTTTTCATCTCTTCACTCTGGGCCACGAGCAGAGGCCACAAAAGATTATCCCACTGGCCTTTAAACGTGAGAACCGCAAGAGTTGCCAGTGCGGGCACGCTGTTGGGCAGGATGATTTTTCTGAATATTTCCGGTTCACTGGCGCCATCGATTCGCGCTGCATCGAGTATTTCGTCAGGAAAAGTGATATAATACTGGCGCATTAGAAAAATTCCGAAGGCGGTTACCAGGAACGGAGCTATCAGTCCTGCATACGAATTCTGGATTCCTATCTTGGTAATGATTAAATAAAGTGGGATCATGATCACCTCGAACGGAATCATCATCGTGGCTAATATCATCATGAACGCAACGTGCCGCCCCTTAAAATGAAATTTTGCCAGGCCATACCCGGTAACGGCCGAGAGAAAAACAGTCGTCACGGTCACCGTGGTAGCCACGATGAGTGAGTTCAGGATATTTCGAAGATAAATAAAACTGCCGTCGTTCCCCCGTATACCCTGCCAGTAGTTCTGCCAGTAAATTCCTTTGGGGATCCAACGATAAGGCATTTTCATGATATCGCCGGCGGGCATGACGGATGCTGTGAACATGAATACAAGGGGCGCCAGAATGTAGATCGCGGTGATGATAAGAAACACCCAGACAAAGGCGTTGACAGCGGTGGACCGGACCGTCCTTTTATGAATTCTTTTCATATGTTTGTGCACGACCTGTCCTTTATGTCTCTACCAAAACCCCCGGCGCTGTGGTATCGATAACACGCGTTATTGCAGTTCAATAAGTGGTCTCGTCCGATCGCGCGGTTTTGAATTGAAGCCATGTAAAAAAAAGCATAATGATGAAGAGTATGATGCTCATGGCACTTGCCAGGCCGATGCGGTGATCACGAATCGCTGTGTTATACAGGTTAAGCGTCACCACGTTAATTGGCCCGACCGGTGCGCCCCCCTGGGTGAAAAGATACTGGGTGCTGAACGTTTTCAGGCACTGAAGCATGGCCATGATGGATACGAGAATGGTTGTCGGTTTTAACAACGGCAAGGTAATATACCAAAATCCCGTCCAGGAATTCACACCGTCTATTCTAGCCGCTTCATAAATGCTTTTTGGAATAGATGTCAGCCCGACGACGAAGATAATGGTGAAGTAGCCCACGTATTTCCAGAAGTAAACCAGCATGGTTGAAATCTGAACCATGCTGGCGTTGGCAAGCCACTTGTGGTCGATCCCGGGGGTGTTCATAATGAAGTTAACCAGTTGATTGCTTAATCCCCGCGGATCGAATATGAGCAACCAGATCGCCGCTACCACAACGGACGACAGCACGGCCGGCGAATAATAAGCCATCTGAAAAAACTTCTGGAATCGCTTTCGGGACACAATGAACTGGGCGAAAATAAGACTGAATATGACCATGGGTATAAACGTCCCAAGTGTAAATACCATGGTAGCCCGAATTGAGTTCCAGAAGTCCGGAGACTGAAGCAGGTAAGTGTAGTTATCCAGTCCGACGAATG
>JASJGV010000259.1:0-3709 GCA_033791325.1 Desulfobacterales bacterium
TGGATCTGTCGCGGCTTTTTGCGAACCCTCGATCCGCAAGAGATCGGTGCAGATCGAGATAAAAATCGCTCAATTCAGGTTAAAACCAAAGGCTTTCTACTATTGAACATCATCGCCGTCATCATACTTGCCGCTATCGTCTTCGATGTTATCATCAACATCGTTTCGGATGTACTCAACCTGCGAATGCTGCAGGCCCATGTTCCAGAACCGTTCCAGGGGGTCTACGATGCTGATAAATATCGAAAATCACAGGATTACCTACGTGTCAACAGCCGATTCGGGTGGGTAAGCGCCGTGGTCAACCTGATGGCCGTACTTCTTTTCTGGTTCCAGGGTGGTTTTCCCGCCATGGACAATTGGGTCCGGTCTTTTGGAAACGGCCCGGTGTTGACCGGCTTGATGTATATGGGATCCTTAATGATTCTCTACGCGCTATTATCGCAACCTTTCTCAATTTACGCAACATTCGTTATCGAGGAACGCTTCGGGTTCAACAAGACCACCTGGAAAACATATAGTCTGGATCTGCTCAAGGGATTGGTGCTGGCAATCCTGCTGGGTACCCCCCTTCTGGCGGGTATCCTGGCATTTTTTGAATATGCCGGCAGCCATGCATGGATCTACTGCTGGACTGTCGTAACGCTCTACATGCTGGTGGTTCAATATATCGCCCCCACCTGGATCATGCCGATATTCAATAAATTCAAGCCCATAGAGGATGGTCAGCTAAAATCAGCCATTCTGTCCTATGCCAGATCGATCCAGTTTCCTCTGAAGAATGTCTATGTCATGGACGGGTCCAAACGCTCCAGCAAATCCAACGCCTTTTTCACCGGATTCGGCAAAAATAAACGTATCGTGCTCTTTGACACACTCATCAATCAGCATACCGTGCCGGAACTGGTGGCGGTCCTGGCACATGAAATGGGGCACTATAAAAAGAAACACATTCTACAGGGGATGCTTTTGGGCATCCTGCAGACCGGTATCATGTTCTACCTGCTTTCTTTCGTGATATCTTATCAGGGTCTGTTTGACGCATTCTATATGAACCATGGTTCTGTCTATGCAGGACTTATCTTTTTTGGAATGCTATTTGCGCCACTGGACTTTTTTGTGGGCATACTGATGCAGATCCGTTCCCGATCCAACGAATACCAGGCTGACAGGTTTTCCGTGGAAACCACACGAAACCCAGGGGCCATGATTGACGCACTCAAAAAGCTGTCCGTCCAGAACCTGTCAAACCTCCTCCCCCATCCTTTCTATGTTTTTCTCAACTACTCCCACCCGCCGGTTTTGAAGAGAATTGAGGCCATCGATGCCTTCAAATCTACCGAGTAGGCTTTATGCAAAAAAATATGCAATTTGCAATTTCAATCTTCAAATTACATGTAATTTACAAATGACCAGTGAAGAGGAGCCTCAAGCCGGAGTCGTCATCCTGCTGACGTAATCGGAAGGTTTACGGATAACCACGTTTCAAATTTTTGAAGAACCGCGCAGCATGCAAAGCACTGCCGTACGGCAGAACCTACGGGGAGTGCACTCGCTGTTTCGGTTCAACTATTCCTAAATTGACTTAAAACCTGAACGTGAACCGCGAGCTAGCCCTGTGAACAACCTCTCCGAAGTCCCTGATCCAGTGGGTTTCCTCTTCTGATAATGGACCCTTTTCCCGAAGATTACGTATATTCTCCTGGAGTTGGCGGCGGTTTTTAGGGCCCGTCAAGGCCAGATCAACATGGGGGTTGGACAGGCAGAAGCGGTAGCAGTCAGAAGCGGTCATAACAGGGCCGTTCCAGCCTTTTGGACGTTTAAGAAGACCACGCCATCGTGTAGCTGTATAAGCAACAATAGCAGGTTTACGTTTGGCAAGGTGGGGGAAAATATCCATCTCAGCACCTGGATGAGCGGCATTGTAGCGGATCATAAGCATGTCAAGTGGGGAATCTTCCACGAGCTTGCCGGCCCGTTTACGGTCGTGAATACTCACACCAATGGCCCGAACCAGGCCTGACTCTCGAAGGGACACCAGTGCGTCAATCGTTGACGGTGTCCAGGCGCTCGTACGACCAAGCCAGAAAATCTGAAAAATATCGATATACTCCGTATCGAGCTTTTTGAGCATTCGCTCACAGGCACGTCTGATACCTCCTCCAAAATATCCGGTGGTTGGCCCACAAGCCAGGACAATAGATTCCCTGTCATGCTTTAAAGCTTCCTTGAGTGACGGTGTTACATGTCGTGCCTTAGGTGTCCAAAAAACATAGTTTACACCCTGCTCCAGGGCCCACTCCAAATCCACCCCTTCAACACCATAGTTGGTCGCTAAACCGAGCCGGAACAACCGGCGCCCAAGGGCGGGAATATCCCGATACAAGAAGTCATCGTTCATGAGTGTGCCTCCTTATCATCTTGTGCTGTGAATGATCATGGTTTGGATGTCGAACAGAATAATGAATAATGACATTTTACTGTTGTGTCAAGATGTTATCATGCTCAACCGCCTGTGGATGTCATGCAGTAAAAATCAGAGACCGCTCCTTATAACAGCACAAGGCCGTTAAAATATTTTCACATTTTTATTCTATCCGCCGCTATAGCTGTTGCGGTTCAATCCGATGCGAATCGGTTGGCAGATAGCCCTGTTTATGATACACTCAGTCAAAATGCTCCATACGACCTCGTTTTACAGGAGAACCGCCATGAATGTTTCCCTTGCAGAAAAAACCGAACACAAAATCAAGCAACCCCAGGCACTCTCCCCTCGCATCACCTGGTTGCGAGACTACTATTTTAGCGGCTGCAAACGAAACTGGACCAACGAGTACACTGCCTGGTCCACCGGTCCCCCCGGGGAGCTGCAGTACCAGGAGATGACGGACTATATTGTTCCGGAAGTATACATGCTCATAGACACCCTGGGCGGCGGCTACCATCAGGCAGCCAGGAATATCGAACTCCACGATGATTTCTGGACCTGGCACCTGCCCGAAAGAAAGGCCTGGTTCCTCAAAGAGGTCATGGTAAACCACGTACCCCGGGAGATCCTCCCCGGAGATCTCATCGCCGGCGCCAGATTCAATGTCATTACCTCCACCTGTTTCACGAAAAAAGAACGTCATAAATACGACCAAAGGGTTGTGGGCAAAAAAGGCGCACGTTCCCGAATGAAATGGTTTCACGACCATGGCTACGGCAATGCCGGTGCCACCAGCGGCCATCTCATACCCGGGTATGAACGGGCTCTTAAACTTGGTTGGAAAGGTATTCATGAATCCTTGAAAACCTCCTATGCTCAATTGGATCCCAGTGATCAGATGGGCCGCAAGGGGTCTCAGTTCAGGGCTATGATCACGGCGGCCACGCTCCCCAGGGATCTGGCAAAACAATACACCCGGCTTTGCACGCGCCTTGCTGCGGAAGAAAGCGACCCAGAACGCTCCGAAGAACTGATGCAGATGGCTAAAAACCTGGAGAGCGTCCCCTGGGAACCTGCCAGGACTTTCTGGGAAGCCGTACAGTCACTCTGGTTGACACACATGCTCGTCATGAGTGATGAAAACTACCCCGGCCCGGGTGTTTCCTTTGGGCGTATCGACCAGTACCTGTTGCCCAACTGGGAATATTCAAGAGATCAGGGCATGGGCTGGGAGTTTGCCAAAGAAATTCTCAAGTGTTTCTGGTTCCATTGTAACACCGC
>JASJGV010000260.1:0-8683 GCA_033791325.1 Desulfobacterales bacterium
TAAACAATTGTATGCGTATTTTTTTCCCTATGTTGACCATTCTGCCGACCAAAGCACAAAAAAAGCACCGACAGAGAAATAGAAAAGTCTGTGGGTGCTTGATTTTTTGTGGTGCCGAAGGCGAGACTCGAACTCGCACGTGGAAACCCACACTAGACCCTGAACCTAGCGCGTCTACCAGTTCCGCCACTTCGGCACATTTAAATGGATAAGAATCCGCCCCTATTGAGGAACCTCGCAGCAAGCTTCGAGGAATCTTCGACCGTAAGGAATACTGTCTAATTTAGATTCGCTCGCTACCCCCTCAGCAAGCTACAGGGATTGCGCTCGCTGTTTCGGTTCAAATCAATTTGAGCCTCAGATAAAAAGAGATTGATTCAAATCTTAGGATGCTATAGGTATATCTTTTATTTTTTGATGTCAAGCCAATAATTGTCGATGAGTTTTTGAATGAAACTATTTGAAAAAATTGAAGATATCGATAAAAAATTTCCAAATGCCGTTATAACCATCGGTAACTTTGACGGCGTTCATATCGGGCACCAGGCACTTTTTCACGAAGTCATGGAAAAAGCCGTCATTCTGGGCGGCACCGCCATTGCCATGACTTTCGAGCCGCATCCGATTCGCGTCTTAAAAAACAATGGGCATCCCCCACTCATCACCCCATATACCCAGAAAGTCGAACTCATCGCCAAGACAGGAATCGATGTGCTCATCTGCATTCCCTTTACCCGCGAGTTTGCATCCATTACGGCCAAAGAGTTCGTTCTGGATATCCTGATGAACCGCATCGGTATCCAGGCCATTGTCGTGGGAAAAGACTACACATTCGGAAAAAACCGGGAAGGAAATCTCAATCTGTTAAAATCATATGCAGAAGCATATGACTTTGAAGTCGATGTGGTTGATTGGATTCCTATCTCAAACAATACCCCCTCACGCATCAGCAGCACCCAAATCAGAAAATTGCTTATTGATGGAAAAGTCCGTGAGGCCCATAAGCTGCTAGGCCGGCACTACCAGGTCAGCGGCGTCGTAGTCCCTGGACGAAACAGGGGCGGTAAACTTCTAGGATTCCCTACAGCAAACATCAAGCTCAGAGAGGAACTTTTCCCGAAGAACGGCATCTACGCCGTCACGGTAGACTGCCTTGGCAAAAGGCACCAGGGTGTTGCCAATATTGGGTACAGCCCGACTTTTGATGATAATGAGCTAACCGTCGAGGTATACATATTGGATTTTAACAAGGATCTTTACGGGCAATCGATTGTCGTCAAATTCATCGAGCGCATCCGGGACGAGATCAAGTTCTCAGGAATATCTGAACTTTCCCACCAGATTGCCCAGGATGTCCTGAAAGCAAGGGACATCCTATCTTAAGCATCCTGTAATACAGTATCCCCACTCCTTTCCCGTATCGATTACATGAACGTCGAAGTAATGGTTGCCACCTCCATTGCAATTCCGTGGGAAATGACTATACTAAAATAAAACCAGGCACCAATGGATCGAGGAAAAAGAAGGGTTAAAGGATGCGATCCCTCGGACGATTGAATGCTGGGAAGCAAGGATGCCTGGAGACTGGGATGCTGTTATCTGCTTATATACCTCAACCATACTTGGACCCTGGAACCCTTGACCCTTTGAACCCTTTGTTGTATGAATCTAAAAAATTTTTCCGTACTCGCGTTCGACAGGATAACCATGGCCATACTCGACATTGTAACTTATCCGGATATATTTCTGAAACAACCCACAAAACCGGTTGAAAATATTGATGGTTCCCTGCAAGAACTTATCGACAACATGGGTGAAACCATGTATCAGGCGCCCGGGATAGGACTGGCTGCAATCCAGGTGGGAATTGACCGGAGCTTGCTCATATACGACATTTCTCCTCAGGATGAAGACCGCTGTATGAAAGTCCTGGTCAACCCACGGATTATCGAAAGCCAGGGGGAAGTGTTGTCTGAAAATGAAGGCTGCCTGAGTGTGCCGGAGTATCGCTCGAACGTTAAACGTTTTGCCTCGATCCTGGTGGAAGCCTACGACAGGGATGAAAAACTGCTTCGTTTTGAAGCTCACGATTTCTTGTCCATTGTTCTGCAGCACGAAATCGATCACCTGAACGGCAAACTTTTCATTGATCGGATCAGTCCACTCAAGAGACAGCTTTACACGAGACGTATGCAGAAACAGCTCAAACGGGGAGAGTAATATCGAAGCCAAATCACCATTCAGGGTCGTATTCATGGGAACACCTGACTTTGCTGTTCCCTGCCTGCAGGCACTCCATGAAAGCCGTCATGATATCGTTCTGGTGGTGACGCAGCCGGACAGACCCAGAGGGCGTGGGCGCAAAATCATGCCTTCCCCGGTCAAAGAATCGGCCATTCGCTATGGATATGATCTTTTGCAGCCCAAAAGTGTCAGGTCCGATTCATTCCGAGAGGTCATTGCAGGGGTTAAACCGGATTTGCTCGTCGTAGTTGCTTTCGGCCAGATCCTGCCCAGAGAACTGCTCGAAATGCCTCCTTTCAAAGCCATCAATCTCCATGCATCCCTGCTTCCCAGATACCGTGGCCCTGCTCCCATTCAATGGGCCATCATTAAGGGAGAAAAAGAAACAGGTGTTACGACCATGTTGATGGATGCAGGTCTCGACACTGGGGATATCCTGCTGCGACAACCCGTTCCGATCTCTCCTGAAGACACCTCTGCAACACTTCATGACAAGTTAGCCACCGAAGGCGCCTGTCTGCTTCTGGAAACACTGGAAAAGATAGCAAGCGGAAGGCTCACCCCGACACCCCAGGATCCATCCGCGGCTTCCTATGAGCCAATGCTGAAAAAAAAAGACGGCCATATCAACTGGAAACAGCCAGCAGAAGATATTGCAAATTTCATACGAGGTATCAACCCCTGGCCCGGTGCCTTCACTTTCTGTGGCGACACACGGCTGAAAATTTATCGATCAAAATACCTGGATAAAGAATCCCATGAGGCACCCGGAACCGTGCTTATGTCTTTTCCGGATGAAATGCTTGTGGCCACAGGTAAAGGCACACTTCTCATCCAGGAGCTTCAAGGCGCTTCAGGAAAATGCCTGCTAACAAAAGACTATCTGTGTGGATGCAGCATGGAAACAGGCACGGTTCTTACATGAAGAAAACAAGAGACAAAGCACGCGAAACCGCACTCGATATCCTGAACAGACTCGATAATTCACCGATGACTCTCGACACGATTATTGATTCCGTTTTCAGCTCCGGCCAACACTCAAAACTGGACAAAGCCTTTATTTACAGCCTGGTATACGGTGTTCTCAGATGGCGCGGTCGGTTGGATTGGATCGTCAAACATTTTTCACATACCAAACCGGATAAGATAGAGCCCAAGGTGTACAATATTCTGCGTCTGGGGCTCTTTCAAGTGATGTATCTCACACGCGTGCCCATGTCTGCAGCGGTGAACACGTCCGTAGAATTGGCCAAAGCCGTTACAGATATTCGGACCGTCAAATATGTCAATGCTCTGCTGAGAAAGGCGAGTGTCGAATACGAGGATGTCGAATTTCCCGATTTTCAAAAATATCCCGTGGCCTCCATTGCGGCATCACATGCATTCCCGGAATGGTTGGTCCAGCGCTGGGTGGATCGATTCGGACCCCTTGAGACACGCAGTTTATGTGAAGCATTCAACACCATCCCACCCATAACCGTCAGGACAAACCAGCTCAAAACCGACCGTGACAGTCTGATCCGGCTGCTGAGTGATGAAGCTATGGATGTACAGGCAACACCCCATTCCCCGGACGGTGTTTCTTTTTATCACCCAAAACTGCCTGTTGCGAGCCTGGCTGCATTCCATAAGGGCTGGTTTCAAGTACAGGATGAAGCCGCCCAGCTTATCTCCTGTTTTTTTAATCCCCGACCCGGTGAAACAGTTCTGGATGCCTGTGCCGGCCTGGGAGGGAAAACCGGGCATATCGCCCAGTTAATGTCAAACCAGGGGCGTGTCATCGCCATGGATCATCAAAAACAGAAACTATCACAGCTTCGATCTGAAATGATGCATCTGGACATATCAATTGTCACCACCAACTCACATGACCTGAATATCCCTTTTGAAAAAGATCCCTCGAGAACGTTTGACCGGATTCTGCTGGATGCCCCCTGCTCGGGCCTGGGTGTGCTAAGAAGAAACCCCGACGCAAAATGGGCTTTTTCAAAAATGAATCTTGCACATTATCAGCAACGGCAGGCCACATTTCTGCAAACACTGGCACCCATAGTAAAAGTTGGTGGGATCCTGCAATATGTTGTTTGCAGCCTGGAGCCGGAAGAGAATGAACAGGTGGTGACCGGGTTTATCGAAAATCACCAGAATTTTGTGATCCACAAGTCCGACAACACACTTTCTGAAGCTGTTCAACCATTTGTCGATGACAATGGATTTTTTAGAACATACCCCCATACCAGCCACATGGATGGCTTTTTTTCCGTTCGGTTTAAGCGGATGCAATGATACGACGTTTCGCCAAAATATCTGCACTACTGATCGTGTTTCTCATCATCACCGGTACGACGGCCTATCTGACCCTGACGTTTATCATCAAAAGCGAAGATACCGTGGTGGTCCCGGACCTTCTGGGAAAAGATGTCGTCTATTCTCTAGAGATACTGACGGATCTTGGGCTCAATACCAAAATAAAAGGTTCCGAGTACAGTGATGATTTCCCGAAAAATCATGTGATATTACAGGACCCCCTACCCGGCGCAGAGATCAAAAAAGGTAGGGACTTGAGAATTCTTCTATCCAGGGGACCGAAAGTCATTACCATGCCGAATGTCATTGGGCTGCCTGTAAGGCAGGCCCGTCTGTTATTGGAAGAAAGCGGGTTATGCTCAGGAAATGACACCTATGTGCATGATAAGGAGACAAGCGGCAAGGATGTTGTCATCGCACAGGATCCCCTTTACGGCATCCTGGTTAACCGTGGCCGTTGCGTGAACCTGCTGGTCAGCATGGGGCAACGGCCCAGGGCCTATCAAATGCCGGATCTGAGCGGGTTGTCCGTTGATGAAGCTGTCATATATATCGAGCGCAGCCATTTACAGGTAGGCCGGTTCCGATATGAATTTCATCAAAACCAGCCCGACAACGTTATTGTGGACCAATATCCAGATTCAGGGTACCGTGTTCTGGAGAAAACGCCCATCGACCTGGTGGTCAACAGAAAACCCGGGCCGGGTCCCAAGCCCAACACGAACCAGGCCCAGCGCTCCGGGTTTTTCAGGCATAAAATGGATTCCGGCTTTCTGAACAAACATGTCCAGGTCCGGTTGGACAGCATGGGGGTGTCAAGTGAACTCTACAACAACTTCATGGGTCCAGGCCAAGAACTCTGGCTATTGGTGCCCACCAATACCATCGCGACCTTATTTCTTTACATAGACGGTGAGCTTGTGAAAACCCAGGTGTACAATGAACCGTAACTATAGGCTGTAGACTGTTAGACTATTAGGCCGTTAGGAGCTGACAGTCATGAAACAGAAGGCTGTAGACTGCTAAAAGGCTATGTCTACAGCCTAACAGCCTAAAATTGAGGAGAAGAATATGAAACTGATTGCACCATCCATACTATCGGCAGATTTTACAAAGCTGGGGGACGAAATCAAGGCCGTTGAGGCCGCAGGCGCTGACTGGATACACATCGACGTCATGGACGGTCATTTTGTTCCAAATATCACCATCGGCCCATTGATAGTCAAAGCTGCCAGGCGAGTGACCGATCTGCCGCTAGATGTTCATTTGATGATAGAGAAACCGGAACGGTATATACAGGCATTTGCCGATGCAGGATCCGATCTTATTTCCGTTCAGGTGGAAACCTGTGTCCACTTGAACCGGACAATACAGATGATCAAAGAAACAGGTGCCAAGGCCGGTGTCGTGTTGAATCCATCTACCCCCCTGTCGACCCTGGATTGGGAGATAGAAAACATCTACCATGTCATGCTGATGAGCGTAAACCCCGGATTCGGGGGGCAAAAATTCCTTCCGAGCTGCCTTGACAAAATCAAGGATCTCAGAAAATTAATCGACAAAAAAAAGCTTAAAACACGCATAGAAATTGACGGCGGTGTTAACGAAGATACAATTGGCGATATTTCTGCGGCCGGAGCCGATATCTTTGTGGCCGGATCGGCTATTTTCAAAAAATCCGATTACACAAAAACAATCTCGACATTTAAGCACATTCTGACAAGTAATCCGGAAGGATCATCCCCCGATTAGTTGTAGCAATTTAAAAAGGATCATTCCACTTGCTTAGGATTATACAATTAGGATTCGAGGGGAAACAGACCGTTTTAAGTTTTAGGTGTCAGGTTTTAAGTTCAGCCAAGAGCTAACAGCCGACAACCGTAAGTTTATATAGGGAAATCGCTCCATATTATTTATGTTTCATTCTGCGAATTAGGAACATGGAGGATGACATAACACCGTTGACTGAAGCCCAGGTTGAGCTAGGCTATTTACACCCGATGGCATATTGTGGTATATTTAGGGCTTATATAATCGTAACCATAATTCTCTCTACTTTTGAGGCGCTTCGTATCGTTGCGTTGTATCCGAACACAACCTGACCGATATGCTTTCACCTAAGTTTAGCGTTTCATACACAAAAGGGTGATGCTGTGAACGCGTTTTCGAACTTCGATCCGCCAGGTACCCTTTCAAAAGGATCAAACCCACACGCCTATACACCACCCAGGGATGAGTCCCTGAATAATCACCTCACCACACACCTCAAGAAGATTACACGAATCGGTACGGCCCTGTCGGTAGAAAAGAACATCCACAAGCTTCTGGAAATGATTGTCGATGAGGCCAAAAGTCTTACAAATGCCGATGCAGGAACGCTATATATCCTGGACAAGGAAAAAAAGGTTCTCCAGTTCCAGATCCTTCAAAACGATACCATGAAAATCCGACTCGGTGGAACGAGCGGCACTGAAACCAGTCTCCCCAGCGTGCCCCTGTTTGATTCCCGGGGCAATCCAAATCATGCAAATGTTTCCTCATATGCGGCCCTGACAGGGGAGGTCATCAACATTCCTGATGTCTATGACGCAGAAGGTTTCGACTTTTCCGGTCCCCGGGAGTATGACCAATCGACCGGCTACAGATCCAAATCAATGCTGGTACTCGCCATGCAGAATCATGAAAACGAGACCATCGGGGTGCTTCAACTGCTGAATGCGCAGGATCTGGAAACCGGTGAGGTCATTTCTTTCTCTCCAGATTACATCGACCTGGTGGTATCGCTTGCCTCCCAGGGGGCGGTTGCCCTGACCAACACACAACTGATCCAGAACCTGACCGACCTGTTTTATGCTTTCATCAAGAGCATTGCAACCGCCATGGATGAAAAATCACCCTACACCGGCGGGCATATTACGCGGGTGGTTGATCTCACCATGATGATTGCCAAAGAGATCAATGATACAAACCGGGCGCCTTTTCAAAGCACCTGCTTCAGTGATGACGAAATGGAAGAACTGCGACTGGCTGCATGGATGCATGATATTGGTAAAATTACCACTCCTGAAGTCATTGTAGACAAAGCCACCAAGCTGCAATCCTTCTTTGATCGGATTGAATTTATCGAAACCAGATTCGATCTCATCGCGACAACCATAGAAAACGATTGTCTGAAACATATGCTCAATTTGTCCGCCGAAGGGAAACTTGATCTGGAGATGAATTCCTGTCTCCATCAAGATATGTCCGAACAACTCGCCACAGTTACAAGGGATTTTGAATTTCTTCGGACCATAAACCAGGCAGCTGAGTTCATGGATGAGGATAAGCTCAAGCAGCTCCAAAAAATCGCCCAAAAGACCTACCATATGAATGACGGACAGCGTTCTTACCTCACCGAAGACGAAGTGAAAAACCTGAGCATTCGCAAAGGAACCCTCACCCAAGAAGAACGCAAGATCATTGAAAACCATGTGGAAGTAACTTTCAAGATGCTCAATGAACTACCGTTTCCCAAAAAGCACTCAATGGTGGCTGAATATGCCGCCGGGCATCACGAGAGAATAGATGGATCCGGATACTTCAGGCATCTCAGCAAAGACGAGCTCCCTCTGCAATCACGCATCATGGCAGTAGCAGATATTTTTGAAGCATTGACAGCCAAGGACCGACCATATAAAAAACCCATGAAGCTTTCTCAGGCACTGAATATTTTATCTTTTTTAAAAAAAGACGGTCATATCGATCCCGACATACACGACCTGGTTGTCAGCAGCAATTTGTTTTTAGAATATGCAAAAGCCTTTATGAATCCAGATCAGATAGACGATGAGTAGATACCCGGGTCCAAAGGGCCGGCACTGGCTTACCCCTATAAGGGGCTATATACCGCTTGTCAGAATACAGAATTTCGCATAGCGCTAAATTGTTTTAATGCTGGAGAATGAATGAACATCGAACATCGAACGCCCAACATCGAATTTTGAATTTTAAAAGATGAAGAAACAGAAATAATTCGGTATTGGGTTTTTGTTTTCATTCGACATTGGACGTTCGATGTTGACAAGGCCGTAAAAACTCAAGCGGCCATAAGCAGTCCGTTTTCAGCGAACTGAGAGTTTTCAAGAGAATT